>DVHN01000090.1 GCA_018712075.1 Candidatus Fimimorpha faecalis | reverse complement strand
TGCTGCCAGATTTTCAAAAAATATTCCAATCAGTCTCCAATTGACTTTCTTAATACATACCGATTAGAAGTCAGCAAAAACTTATTAAAAGAAACCGATAAAAACATTACTGAAATTGCGACTTCTTGTGGATTTAATCATTTAAGTTATTATGCCAGCATGTTTCAAAATCGATATGGAACGCCTCCAAGTGAATATAGGAAGCTGCATAAGAGGACTTGAACGCATCCCGCATTACAAGTCCTCTTATATAAGATGGATTTTTATTTATTGAAAAAATAAAACAATTTTTAATCAATATTATCCCAAATAATACCTATGTTCTTAATCGAAATGTTTTTGGTGCAAACCGATAAATCAAAATACACGCAATCACACAATATACGACACAAAATGCAATTGCCATCAATCCAAATAAGAAAATTGGCATCTTCCACCGCATCATAAAGAAACAAACTAAATAGGTTGCCGATAATACAAGCTGATAAGTTCCGCTTTTTATTTCGGTACTGATATTGTAAGGCTGCAATAAATAATAAATCGTTAAATAGTGTACGGAAAAGAACATACTCATACATAAAATGGATATAATTAAAATGCCATAATTCAATGGATTATCCGTTCCTCCAGACGCATAAAGCAGCACAGCCAATCCAACTCCAATCATCGCCGCAGGAAGTAAATTAATCTTTATGATTTCTCTTAGACGAATTTGGAACAGTTTTAGTACAAACTTGGGTTGTTTATAAAAAGAATATGTTAATAAACTATGATCGCAGTTCATAAATAACGCCTGAGTAAAATTAGTTCCACGATTGATTGCATACATAATAAACACGAAATAAGGCAAAAACGTCATCAGCACCTGATTTGTTTTTTGTTTTATTTCTGGAACTAAATAAAAAGCCAATAATGTTCCTAATAGAATACAGAAACATACTATAGCAATTCTTTTAGAAGACTTCCAGAGTATTTTCTGATGTCGTTTAATAAATAATTCATTCAAATATTCAAAGCCCTTTCTCTGGCTTGTGATTCCTTTATCTGTAGAGATCGTTTTATAACTCTGTTCCTTTGCCACTTTTTTTGCCTGATCCATTTGATTCATGGACTGCGCTAAAATAATCTGATACATTTCTTGATAATTAGAAAAACCAACAATTTTCCGCATTGTAACTACACCTGCGAGAATGGATGCAATCATAACAGCTAATACAACAATATTCGGTAATATCAATCCAATTGCTGGCAGTCCATAGGCAGCAGCTAAAAGTACAATTAAAATAATCCAGCCAAGCTTCTCAAGCTTATTTTCATTATTTACTTCCCCTGTTTTCTCATAATGATAAAGCGAAATGGAAGCTAGTGCAATCTTTAATCCAGCAATAAAAAATGGAATTAGAATACATTGCCAAAGTGGGATTCCCTGATTCAATCCCAACAAAATGGTAAATGGTAAAAATCCAATGATAACTTTTAATATAGAATATCCATAATTAATCAATGTATACTCTTTGGCATTCATGCGCATTAGAATCATAGCATAATATTTATCCCTTGTTGGATTAAACATATAAGTATTCGTAAAAGCTCCAATAATTGTAAGAAAAGTGAGCATATGTAAAAACAATTGACTCTTTGGTACTGTCTCATATAACGCTTCAATTCCAATTACCATTATAATAAGATACAGAAATTTTCCTAAAAAAGCCGAAACCACTTCCCAAATGACCGAAAGTATATTTGCAAAAATCTTTAGTCCTCTTACTTTATACAAAGATTCAGGCAATAGCTTCTTTAACAATGGAATCTGCTTTAATGAATACAAGATACTATTGACCCGGTATGTATTTTTTAAAGAAAATGAAATTTGTAGCGTTTTATTCATGAATGTCCTCCCTCAAAGCTGCAATAATCTTCTCCTTAAATTCCTGATTATCCAAATTAGATTTATCCACAACTTCCAATTCTCCATGATTTAATAATACAATCTCATCACATAAATCCAAAGCCAAATCCATAATATGAGTAGAAAAAATCGTAACTCGTCCCGTTTTCAAAGAGCGAAGCAACTGTTTCATTTCTTCTGCAACTACTACATCTAAGGATGTCAATGGCTCATCTAAAAGCAATATATTCGGTTGAGCAATGATATTAATTAGCATCTGCATTTTATTTTTCATACCATGAGAATAGTCTTTTAAAAGTTTATCTCTATCTTCTGAATCAATACTCATATCATCAAAATACTCATCAATTGACTTTCTATGTGAGATCACCTTTTCATTGATATCCAAGAAGAACTTCAGAAACTCTCTCCCCGTTAAAAACTCTGGTACCGTTGGTGTAGATAACACATATCCAATATCTTCCGCTGCCACTTCCCGCTTCTGTCCATCTTCTTCTAAATAAAAACTTCCGCCATCTGTTTTAATATCTCGATTCAGACAATTAAACAATGTCGTTTTACCCGCACCGTTTCTGCCTAAAAGTCCATAAATTTTACCGCTTTCAAATGTAAAATCAATATCTTTCAAAACCTCTTTTTTTTCAAAATGTTTTGATAAATGAGAAATTATAAACTTCATATAGAATGCTTTCCTCCATATTTGACATATTTTTCCGTATTATAGCATAACCTCTTATTAAAGTCACTCTTTTTATGCTATTCTGCGAAAAATTTTTTATATTACTGCTCAACTCTATTTATTACGAATTTAACCGATATCCGACTCCCCAAACTGTTTCAATAATTTGGGGATTTCTTGCATCATCTTCAATCTTTTCTCTCAAGCGATTAATATGCACAGCTACAGTTGCTGCATCGGAAACATAGTCATACCCCCAAATTGTTTCAAATAACTGTTCTTTGGAAAATACAAGATTCGGATGTTCGGCTAAAAAACGAAGCAGTTCAAATTCTCGGTTTGGGAGTTTAATTTCCTTTCCTTCTTTCCAAACTTTCCATGTCTTTGGCTCGATCACTAGATTTTGGATTTGGATTTGTTCGGTATTTTCTTTTTTACGTATTTCATTTCGATGTCCAGCTGTTAACCGTTCATACCTTTTTAAATGAGCACGTACCCTTGCAACTAACTGCGATGGATCAAATGGCTTTGTAATATAATCGTCTGCCCCTAGTCCCAATCCACGGATAATATCTGCTCCTTCGCTCCTTGCTGTTACCATAAGAATCGGAATATCAATTTCATTTCGTATTTTTCTGCATATATCATATCCACTACAATTTGGAAGCATAACGTCCAATAAAATTAAATCATATGTTTCCATTTCTAATTTTTTCAGTACCAATGCACCATCGGATATAATTTCTGTTTCAAATCCGTTGATTTCCAAATAATCTTTTTCTAACTGAGCAATTTTTTCATCATCTTCTGCAATCATTATTTTCATCTTTATCAATCTCCTCTTGGAAAATATAACTGGAACATAAGTCCATTTTCATTTTTAGCAGTAACTTTTCCTCCATGTTGTTCTACAATGTATTTTACCACATATAATCCGACTCCGCTTCCCTTTTTTGTCCGTGCTTCGTCACAGCGATAAAACTTTTCAAAAATATTTCCTAACTTTTCCTCTGCCACCCCATCTCCATTATCTTTCCATCGCAGTACTACATAGGAACCTTCCTCATAAATATAAATTCTAATTTTTATCGGATCTGCATTTACATATTTCATGCTGTTTTCCAAAAGATTATCAAATATCCGCTTTATTTGCTCGATATCCATATAAATTTCTGGCAATACCTCTGCTTCTTTGGTTAGAGAAATGTTTACTCGATTTGAATCAATCACGAGTTCTTTTTGCGCTACATAGGCGGCAGTAAATTCTGCCAAATCTCCTTTTATTTTATGAAATGGCATCTGACCGCTCTCCAGTCTTGAAAAATCAAATAACTTTTGCAGCAGAATATTCATTTCCTTTGTTGCTTCATAGGCAGTTTGAAGATATATCTGCTTTTTCTCCTCTGTATCCGCAACCCCATCTAAAATGCCCTTAATATAGCCTTGGATGGAAGTGAGTGGAGTTCGCAAATCATGAGAGATTCCTGTCACCATATCGGTTCTTGCTTTTTCATCTTTTCTCCTCCGTTTTCCATCTTCAAGCATGGTTCTTTGCATTGCATTAAATGTGTTGCATACATTTTCAAATTCTTCATCTCCTCTATAATAAATTTCCTCTTTGAGATTTCCATTTTGAATTCGTTTCGCACCTTCTATTAATGCCTCCAACGGTTCCATAATCCGATCTCTCAATATCTTCGTAAAAAAACTAGAAAAAATTAGAATTACACCAATTGCAGCTGCTCCAATAATAATAAAAACAATAAAAAATACAGAAAATGAGTGACGAAATGAACTCAACCACCATTTCTCTCCTAAGAAATGTACTGCCATTGCATACTCACCACTATCTTGTATGTATTTTCCTACAATTGTTGTCTTCTTATGGTAAAATAATTCGACTCCAGAACCTGTACCAATATCAGTTTCTTCATCAAAACTTTGTAAAAGTTCTTCCTGCTCTTCTCCAAAGTTTCCATATACCATCGTTCCATTTTTTAATACTAATAACTCATAATCATACTCCTCCAATTTTTGTTCCAAGGCATCCCAATTCGTCGTACTTTCTTGCTCCATAATCTGCATAATGGAAGTAACATTTTCATCTAACTTCGCATTATCCATAGATTCAAAATCTTTTAAAAGTGCATCTTCAAACACTGCCACTACAGCTAGAGCAATAAACATAAGTGTAAGAAGTGCCAAAAAAAGAATTATCATATTATCTCGAAACATTCTTTTTTTTAGTGACATGTTTATCTCCTTCCGCAATAGATTTTTTCATTTTATCCCAAAATAGACAGTCCCCCGCTTCCAATGCTATAAGCACAGAACGGGGGATTGAATTCTTTTCTCAATAAATATTTTTAATTACTCATTGCATAGCTTCGTCTTGCGATTATATGTCTCGTTTTTTTCCACTTAAAGATAATTTCAATCACCAATCCCATGCTAATCCATGCAACAAGCAAATATCTTATCATACCTGTAGTTATTTTTGATATCTCAAACATGGATGGAAGAATTGCCAATGCTGCAAATGCTCCAACCGCCATTGTTATACAAATAAAACTACGTGATTTTGTAAATGGAATACAGCTCTTTACAACTGCAAATATCGAAGTCATAATTAAAAGAAGATACATAACGGTCTGATTTTCTGGTTCTGAAAATGGAACTGATAGACTGACCGCCATAATCATTGCTGTAATCACAACAGCAAATGGAGCTGCATTTCCTAACACTTTTCTTAAGAAACTTCCTTCTATTCTTCTTGTATCTGACTCAAAGATCGTTAAGAACGATGGATAAGCTTCAATAAAAGCATCAATCAATGTAATCTGTATTGGAATAAATGGAAATGGAAGATTAAATCCCAAACACAATAACGATACCAATACAGAATAAATTGTCTTAATAAAAAATACTCCAGCTGTTCGGGTTACATTATTAATCACCTTTCTTCCTTCCAAAACAACTTGAGGAAGATTAGTAAAATCCGAATCCAATAATACAATTTGAGAAATTTGACGGCTTGCATCACTTCCTTCTGCAACTGCAATGGAACAATCTGCTTCTCGAAGCGCCAATAAATCGTTCACTCCATCTCCAGTCATTGCCACGTGATGTCCCTGTCGCTTCAATGCTTGTACTAACTGTTGCTTTTGTTTTGGCGTTACCCTTGCAAATACCGCATATCTTTGGCAAAGTTCCTCAAAATCTGCATCCTCCCTAACACTTGAAAGATCAATGGCATCTTTCCAGCGCTTTAATCCAGCCTGTTTTGCAATCATGGAAACTGTTTTGATATGATCCCCCGATATTATCTTAATGTCCACACCTTCATTTCGGAAATATTCCAATGTTTCACGAGTATGGCTGCGAATCGTATCTTCCAATGTAACTATATAAAGCGGAACAATATTTTCTGGCAGCTGTTCTTCATTTTCCCAACTGTTTGGACTATATCCAACTGCAATCACACGATATCCTTGCTCCATTTGTGCTTCTGCTTCTGCACAGTGTGACGTTAGAATACGTTCTGGAGCTCCTAAAAATACAGTTCCTATCTGTTCAAAACTAATGGCTCCCCATTTTCGTTTGGAAGAAAATGGAATCTTGTTCACTGGCTGATAAAATAATTTAGGAGCAAATTCTTTCTTCAATGCCTGAATTGTAGCATTATTGTCCTCGCTTGCAGCCAAATAAGAACAAAGAAATGCATTCATATCCATCTGTGGAAAGCGGTTCATCGGAATGACAGTCTTGACTTTCATATTACCATCGGTTATCGTTCCCGTTTTATCAAGGCAAAGTACATCCACATGAGCCAACGTCTCCAATGAATAAATATTTTGTACCAAAATTTTCAGCTTAGACAACCGTATTACTCCAGTTGCAAGTGAAACTGAAATTAATAAAACCAATCCTTTTGGGAGCATTCCTAACAATGCCGCCGATGAAGAAATAATTGCTTGGTCAAACTGTGTCTGTCTTAGCATGACTGCCTCTAAAAAGAGTAGAATTCCAAGTGGAACAATTAAAAAACTAGTAAAACGAGTTACTTTTTTCATCGAACCAAGTAGTTCAGACTCTATTTTCTTCTCTTTCTTCACATCCATGGCAAGCTTTGTCGCATAGTTTTCATTGCCTACATGAATTACTTTTGCATAACATTTTCCTGAAATTACAGAGCTTCCAGAATAGAGCAAATCTTCCTCTCTTTTTATAATTGGATCACTTTCACCCGTTAACAGAGATTCATTCATTTCCACACTGCCTGTCAAAACGATGGCATCATTGCAAACCTGTCTCCCGCTCTCTAAAACAATCACATCATCTTTTACAATTTCATCTGCCTTAATAACAGATTCTCTTCCCTCTCTCAGTACGGTAATCTGAGGGCGGTTCAAAATGGATAAATCGTCTACTAATTTTTTTGCTTTTAACTCCTGTGCAATTCCAATTCCAATATTGCATAAAATAATTACAATAAAAAATAGATTGGAATAAGCTCCCACCGAAAAAAGCAATAACGCAATGATAAAGTTTAATAAATTAAATAAGGTAAAAATATTTTCTTTCAAAATCTGAGCTTTGGTCTTTGTAATGGAATCTGGAATATTTCCTCCTTCTCCCATTTCTCTACGCTTTTCCACTTCTAAATGTGTTAAGCCTAAAATTGACTCCTGCATAGTATTCCCTCCATCATCCTATGGAATCTGTACCGTCCAGTTTAACCATTCAATTGTTTCTGAAATGATACACTTCCAATGCTGTCGCTTTTATAAACAAAATTCTTATAAGCTATATTTTTTACGCTGAAAAGAATAACATACAGAAATAAATAATTTTCTATAAAATTTTAAACAATTTTTAAACTCCTGTTTTTCATCATTCCCTTTTATTAATAGCACAGAATAATTGTCTAATCCACACATGTTTACGTAAGTTTTTTCAAATTAGGAAAAAAATCACAATCTTTATCTGTAATGACCTCTTTTTCCCATTTTGCAAACTTTCTATACGATTTAATATCTGTTTCTGAGGATAGTACTAATTGAGCTATTCCTTCATGTGTAACACTTCCAAACATTATTTCCGTATCATTAAAAAAACAAATATCCTCGATTCCCTTTGTATTCTCAGGGAATAGGCAATCAAAATACTTTATAATTTCTGCTAACAATAAAGGAGTTGAGTGGTATAGCATGATACTTAAAGGCTTTTCATATGTTTTATAACAATACCATGAATATGTATGGAATGATTTAGATAAAAACTTATTAAATTCTGAAAGTTTTATTTGGGGATTTACAATCGTTATAGAAAAATATGTTGAAATTTCTAAACAATATAACAAAAATCCTCTGAAATTTTCCCCCTGTATATTGTTATCTGACAATGAGTAAACTAACATATTTTTCCCCTCTCTTATTAGCTAGAAAAATGTTATCGCTGAAGTTTTTTCCAAACCACCGCCAACATAAATAGCATTACCAAAGACAGCATAAAACTAAAAATTCGCTTTGTCAATTCCTTCATAGATACAACCGATCTCTTTTTATAATTGGATCACTTTCACCCGTAACACTTAAAATTTAAGAGCTTACTTTATAGTGAGTTTACTGTCATAGTTTCTTCTAGTTTTACATAGATATTTTTACATATCAAAAATGCTATTACTACAATAAGTCCTGTGATTATATATCCAATTCCAATATGCCAGTTACTCATATACTTTAATAGATCATTTTTCTCTATATTTAACAAATATAAAAACGTTAAACCAATCAATAAAACTGCTATGATACTACCAATTATATAACAAATACCTATTTGCATCATCCATATCCTATTTAATTGATAGCGATCTAATCCATTTATTTTATAGAGATAATATATTGGCATATTCATTCGCATTTTCATTATAAATTGATTCAATATAAAAATAAAACTTACAATAATAAGAAGAGTAATTAACATACAACAGAATAACTTTACAAGAGCATTATAAATTTTATATGTAAAAACTTCTAATTGCCAATCTTCTAAAATCATATTTGGTACATTTATGGAATATTCATACATAAGATTTCTCATTGAATTTTGATCCACATCTGTATTTGTATATATACTAACTACACTATATTCTCCAGGAATACCAAGATTTTTAAAACCTTCATTTGTTGTCAAAATTTGGTATGCATTCGCTCCTGAATTTCCCAAAGAAGGCAACATCCCATCTGCAGTTCGTATAATCGCACCAATTTTTACTTTTACATCAAGTCGATAAAAGGAATCTAAATCTTTTTCTTGTACACCTCCATTTATTGCTTCATCTGTTAAAATTCCCGTTAACTCAATTACATCTCCGACATCCAACAGTGTAGAATTAATCGCATCTTTACTTTCAGGATCAACAACTAATATTCCATTTGCTTCTATATCTCCAAACATTTTTGTTACTTTCTTATAAGCAGGTACACGCAATATTATTTCTTCTCCACTTGACAATTTATCTATATTTATCTCACCTTCTGCAATGCAATCAGCTAATGTTACAATAGATTGCTCAGTATAACCAGTCACTGTACTATTAACTAATATATCATTTTCAT
The DNA here is from genome assembly GCA_018712075.1 of Candidatus Fimimorpha faecalis. Lineage (GTDB taxonomy): Bacteria > Bacillota > Clostridia > Lachnospirales > Lachnospiraceae > Fimimorpha > Fimimorpha faecalis. The sequence continues at coordinate 2,663 of DVHN01000090.1, read as the reverse complement.
TATAATCAAATGTATCATATATAAGATTATAGTTTGTAATACCCGTTAATCCTTGTAATTGGAAAATATCGTCATATCCCTTCAAATATTCATCCAGCTCATTTTTATTTATTCGTACATTCATCTTAGTATTTTCTCGGTATGGTATAATCGAATGCACTCCTTTTTCCATTTCCAATTGATCCACAAATTGTTGAGAAGCGCCATTTTTTTCATATAGATCTGTAAACAATACCACTTTATCTTCTTCTCCTCCATCAATATTATCAATTGGTGAAGCATTTTGTATTACAGATGTAAATTGAAAATCATAATCACGGGGAATATAACCCGTCGCCAGAGCTAATACATCTTCTTGAAGATAAAAAGCATAATACACACTATATGTTAATAACGTAATTGTAAGCGCAATTACTAGAATACTAATTATAAGAAATTTTTTTCCAATAAATGAATCAAATCTTAATAAATTAATTCTTTTCTTTGTAAAAGAGTAAAGTCTTCTGTTAACAGATGCCTGATTTATTATCTTTGATTGAAGCCAATTACTATTTAAATGAATCATTATTAATACCGATAGAAAAATTAAAATATAGGTGAGATAATGATCTTCAAAATTAAACTGAAGCGCAAAACCCAAGTTCATAAAAACCGAAAGTATAACTAATAATAAAGAACTTAATAAAATTCCAAAAATGACTCCATTTATAAATCCTAAAATAGATATGAAATACAGTTCATATTTTATAGAACTAATTGCTTGTCTCATTTCCATTCCTAAAGAAATGTAAGTATTTATCCTTCTCAACATTCTTTCTTGATTCATCATAAAAAATGATAGAATTATAAATATGGTAATGAAATATATAAGTATTCTAAATAATTGAGGAATTTCAAAGATATTTCCTTCCGAATTATCTACATTTATATTTTGATAAAATCCTTCTACACTTTCTGTAGAATTTGAAATCCCATTTGTTCTTTCTATTAAAATCTGAGTAAGAACTCTCTCATTATCATCGTATATCGTTAAGGCTTGCTCTTTTGTTATAATTGCATTAGTAGGGGAAATATTTTCATTAATTTCTTTTTCTCCTCGTGGCCAAAGATGTCCATAATCTGAGAAAATTCCAACAATAATATATTGATACTTTCCTATATTAATAGAATCTCCCAAAGATTTTTCATAAAAAGAAATCATTCCCTCTGACATGGCAATCTCATTATCATGTTTAGGAAAATTTCCATCTATCATATTAATACATGATAACTCTATAGCGGTACCATCTAAATACCCCATATTCAAATATTTAACACCATTCAAATTTTCTCTATATACTGTATAAATTGCTCCATACCTATTATAATGAAATCCTGATAATACTTCTTTTAACTCTTCATTCGTAACTTCAGTTATTGTTTTCCTGTCATTGAAATAATAAATATCTGTAAATATTCCAAATACTATCTTTTTTTGTTCTACTACCTGATTACTAACGCTATCTATTGAACTATATAACAAAGTAATAATTGAAACAATAATACCTATCATTAATAATAAAATCTGATTTTGTTTATTATTCTTTAAGCAACATTTCAATGCAATTTTTATAGTATTCATATATTCCCTCCGCAAAATCTATGATGCTTTATAATTGAAGTGAATTATCCATCTGCTGTTAATTCTATCCTTCATATAGTTTTCCATCGTCCATTGTATAAACTCTATGCGCAATTTTTTTCCATTCTATATCATGAGTTACTATAAGAAACGTTTGCTGATACTTTTCATTATTTTTCATTACAAAATTCATAAAATTTTTCCTGGATTCCCCATCTAAATTCCCTGTAGGCTCATCTGCTAAAATTATTTTAGGATTCATTAATAGTGCTCTTGCTATAGCCACCCTCTGCTTCTCTCCACCAGATAACTGTTCTGGATAAAATTTCACTCGCTTTTCAAGACCAAGCATTTTTAATACTTTTCTTTCTAATTCGATATCATAATATTTACTTGCTATATCGTATGGCAAACGAATATTATTCAATACACTTAACTCATTAATTAAATTGAAATTCTGAAAAACAAATCCATATTCCTTATTACGTATCGCTGCACGTTCTTTTTCTGATAGTTTATAAAGAGACTTTCCCCTAATTAACACATTTCCAGAGTCTGGAGTCAACAATCCCCCGAGCACATTTAAAAAAGTCGTTTTCCCAGAGCCACTCCTACCAACAATAATGACAATCTCACCTTTCATTACAGTTAAATTAATACCTTTAATTGCATTAACTTTTTGTCCACCTGATGAGTATGTTCTCACAATATTTTCTGCAATCAATATCTTCTCTTTCTCCATTACACTTTTTTCCCTTTCAAATGAAACATTATCTTCTATATTTATATACTTACTCTAATTAAAGAATTTTTTGAAATTATTTTTTAAGCGTTATTGTTTCATAACATAATGTAACAATAACGCTCCTCTCTCAATCCTATATATTAGGCGTTTGCGAAACGCCACAAACCGCATAAATACGACATTTTTTGTTCCTGAAAATTAAATAACTCCTCACCAGATATGGTATAATAGAGTCATCCAAAAACTATAAACCACCATCCAAGAAAGGAGTTATTCTGATACCTATGATACCATATA
>DVHN01000089.1 GCA_018712075.1 Candidatus Fimimorpha faecalis | reverse complement strand
ATGAGAAAGTATTTATATAAGAAAAAGCTGTTATTATTTCTAACTGTGTTATGTAGAGTGATTGGGGCATTAATGCAAGTATTTATTGCGTTGTTAGCAGAAAGAATTGTAGATACAGCAATAGAAAAAGATATGAATAATTTTATAAGAATAATTATTTTTACTGCAATTTATTTATTGGTTATGGGTATCTTTGATTATTTAACGAATACAACACAAGCAGTTTATTTAAAAAATATATTGAAACTTATAAAAGAAGATATATTTACCTGTATAATAAAAAAGGAATACAAGGACTTTTTTAATTGTAATGCCGCTGACTATATTTCGAGATTATCTAATGATATTAATATTATTGAGAATAATTATATTGTTCCATCTCTAATGTTAATTGGAGATGTTGCAATTTTTATTGGAACTATAGTTGTACTAATCGTTATTAATCCAGTTATTACATTAGTAATGATTGTGGTATCATTTTTATTATTGATCGTTCCATTTATGTTTGGAAAGGTGATTGATGAAAGAGTTTTCTGATGACTCTATGGTTTTTACGAATAATATTAAACAAAACTTTGATGGTTATGAAGTGATAAAATCATATAATATTGAACAGCCAATTACAGAAGAGTTTTCGGATGTAAATGGTAAGTTTGAAAATAGTAGATTTAGAAGTTCCCATATAAAAGCAATTGCTCAAGCAGTATCTATAATTACAGGGTCTGGCTCACAGATAGCAGGTATTTCTATGGCGGCATTTTTAGTGTTAATTGGAAGTTTAAGTCCAGGGCAGTTGTTAGCAGTGGTTCAATTAAGTAATGGGATACAAGGACCAGTTATGTGGATCATTGAGAAAATATCGTTAATTAGAGGAACAAAAAGTGTGAATGAAGCACTTTTGGATTTAACAAATGAGAGAACGAAAAGTACAGATAAAATAGCTGTTGATGGTTTCTATGATACTCTTAGAATGAGAAATGTATCATTTTCCTATGACCATAAAATTAATATAATAAACGAGTTTTCCTATGATTTTAAAAAAGGGAAAAAGTATGCTATTGTTGGGGAAAGCGGTAGTGGGAAATCTACATTGATAAAATTATTACTTGGATATTATGAGGATTATAAAGGGGTAATTGAAATAGATAACAAGGATCAGAAAAAGATTGATAGAAGTTATAATCAACTATTTTCTGTGATTCATCAAGATATTTTTCTCTTTAATAAAACAATAAAGGAAAATATTACTCTCTATAAAGAATTTTCCGATGATAAATTAATGGATGCATTAGAAAAAAGCGGTCTTAAAAAGTTTATTTCTTCTCTTCCAAATGGAGTTGATACACTGGTGGCAGAGAATGGAAAAAATTTATCTGGAGGACAGAAACAGAGGATCGCAATTGCTAGAGCTCTTATCCATGAATCTCCTATTATTATTTTAGATGAGGCAACTTCTTCGTTGGACATGGAAACAGCTCATGATATAGAAAATAAGTTGTTACATACAGAAAACAAATTAATTATAACGATAACTCATAAATTGTCAGAAAATATCCTATGTCAATATGATGAGATTCTTGTCGTTAATAGAGGCTGTGTCAGTGAAAGGGGAAAGTTTGAACAATTAATTCAGGCAGATGGAGAATTTAAGAGACTTTTTCAAATTGGAAAAGAATAATAAAATTTCGTGCAGTAAGGCCAGAGATCTTGTTATTTGGAAAAAAAACTTGCTTATTCCTTTTATTAACGTTATAATGTAACATATCAAAATAGTGAAATGACTGCATAAATAGCTTGGTAGCAATTCAATATTGTTGAGATGAATTCTAGAAAAGAGGAGGCCATAATTATGATTCAGTTATATAAGCATGGTGCTTATTTGTTAAATGGGACAGAATTGGTAGAAGATACACCAGAAGCTGCTGCGATTTTGCAGAGTAAGCTTGGAACTGTTCCCACGAAAGAAGAAGCTGCACAAAATACAATGGCATATGGTATTTTAAAGGCACATAATACATCCGATAATATGGAAAAGTTAAAGATTAAGTTTGATCGTTTAACTTCTCATGATATTACATTTGTTGGAATTATTCAGACTGCAAGAGCAAGTGGATTAGAAAAATTCCCAGTACCTTATGTATTGACAAACTGCCATAACAGTTTATGTGCGGTTGGTGGAACAATTAATGAAGATGACCATATGTTTGGATTATCTTGTGCAAAGAAATATGGCGGCATTTACGTACCACCACATCAAGCGGTTATTCATCAATTTGCAAGAGAAATGCTGGCAGGATGCGGCAAGATGATTTTAGGTTCTGACAGCCATACCCGTTATGGTGCGCTTGGTACGATGGCATGTGGAGAAGGCGGTCCAGAAATTGTAAAACAGTTATTAAATAAGACTTATGATATTAATATGCCAGGCGTTGTAGCAATTTATCTGACAGGAAAGCCACAAAAAGGAGTAGGTCCTCAGGATATTGCACTTGCTATTATTGGTGAAGTATTTGCCAATGGTTATGTAAATAATAAAGTAATGGAATTTGTTGGAGATGGCGTACAGAACTTAAGTGTTGATTATCGTATTGGCGTAGATGTTATGACAACAGAGACAACCTGTCTGTCTTCGATCTGGACAACCGATTCTCAGGTAAAAGATTTCTATGAAATGCACTACAGACCAGAAGAATTTGCAGAGTTAAAACCTGGAAAGGTAGCTTATTATGACGGAGTTGTCTATGTAGATTTAAGCACAATCAAGCCAATGATTGCGATGCCATTCCACCCAAGCAATACTTATACAATTGAAGAGCTGAATGCAAATCTGGAAGATATTTTAGCTGATGTAGAGAAGAAAGCTCAGATTAGCTTAGATGGTAAAATTCCATTTACATTAAGAGACAAGATTCATAATGGAAGATTATATGTAGAGCAGGGTATTATCGCAGGCTGTGCAGGTGGTGGATTTGAGAATATTTGTGATGCAACCGATATTTTAGCAGGACATAGTATTGGCGCAGATGAGTTCTCATTAAGTGTATATCCAGCTTCTCAGCCAGTATTTATGGAATTAGTGAAGAATGGAAGTGTTGCTAAGTTAATGGAAACGGGTGCTACGATTCGTACTGCATTCTGTGGTCCATGCTTTGGCGCTGGTGATGTTCCAGCCAATAAGGGATTAAGTATCCGTCATTCAACGAGAAACTTCCCGAACCGTGAAGGTTCTAAGATTACAAATGGTCAGATTGCATCGGTAGCATTAATGGATGCTCGTTCCATTGCTGCAACCGCAGTAAATAAGGGTTATTTAACTGCTGCAACGGATATTGATGTAAACTTTACAAAGCCAAAATATTTCTTTGATAAGACAATTTATGATAACCGTGTTTATAACGGAGTTGGAAAGGCAGATCCTTCTGTTGAGATTAAGTTTGGACCTGGTATTGTCGATTGGCCTTCGATGGTTCCTTTGACAGAGGACATTATGCTTCGGGTTGTTTCTGAGATTCATGATCCAGTTACTACAACGGATGAGTTAATTCCATCAGGTGAAACAAGTTCTTATCGTTCCAATCCTCTTGGATTAGCAGAATTTACACTTTCCAGAAAAGATCCAGCCTATGTAGGCCGTGCAAAACAAGTTCGGGCTGCGGAAGAAATTCGTCGTACAGGTGCATGTCCGATGAAGGAAGATGAGGAAGTATCGGCTGCATTTCGTGTTGTAAAAGCTGCATATCCAGACTTAAAAGCAAGAGCAACTGAAATTGGAAGTACGATTTATGCAGTGAAACCAGGAGATGGTTCCGCTCGTGAACAAGCCGCATCTTGTCAGAGAGTTTTGGGTGGTCTGGCTAACATTGCGAAAGAATATGCAACGAAACGTTATCGCTCTAATTTGATTAACTGGGGTATGATTCCATTTATTTTTGAGGAAGAGGAACTTCCATTCCACAATTTAGACTTTATCTTTATTCCAGGAATTCGTACTGCAATTATCAATAAAGCAACAAAAGTCAAAGCCTATGTCGTAAGAGATACATTAGAAGAATTTGAACTTCAGATCAAAGAAATGACAGATGATGAACGTCAGATTATTTTAGATGGCTGTTTAATTAACTTCTATAAAGAGAGCAATAAATAATTAAGAAATAAAAGCTAGATGAGAACTGCTGCACTATTAATTAGACCTTATGAGTGTAGCAGTTCTTTTTCCATGATTCGTGAATGTCGAAAAAAGAACAGGAGAAGAAAAATGAGAAAGAGATTATTATGTATCATAATGTCGGCGCTTATGATGGCAGCAATGTTTAGTGGTTGTGGTAGCAGCGATGCAGATGAAACAACAAAAGGAACGACGAAAGCAGTAGAAACTGAGAAAGAAAAAACGACAGAAGAAAAAAACACAAAAACAGAAACAGATAAGGAAACAGAAACAGATTCCGATTCGGATGATGAAGAGAAGAAATATGCAAAAGCAGATGGGGATCTTATTTATTGGTCTATGTGGAATTCGGATGATCCGCAGGCGAAAGCAATCCAGAAGGTAATTGATGCTTATGAAGAGGCTTCCGGTAATACTGTAAAGGTAAAATGGAAGGGAAGCGATATTAAAAAAACGCTGCAAGATCAATTGGATACTGGAAAAGGAATTGATTTATTTGATGAAGATTATTACCGTGTTGCTCGATCTTATGCAGATAGCTGTTTGGATTTGACGGATATGGCAGAGGAGGCAGATTATGAATCAAAGTCTCGCAAAGTAATTGTAGATGCTTTGATAGAGGAAGCAGGAAGTTTGAAAGGAATTCCATATCAGTCGTACACGTCTGGTATTTTTTATAACAAAGCAATCTTTGAAGAGGCAGGAATTGAAAAAGAGCCAAAAACATGGGAAGAATTTTTGGATATATGTGAAAAGATTAAAGAAGCTGGTTATTCTCCATTGGCATTGGATGATAAATATGTGCTTTATAATTATGGATACCATTTAGCGAGACACATTGGGCAGGATAAAGTAAAAGAATTATGTAAAAAGGGCGGATGGAAAGATTCCGAAGAAGCTTTGAAAGCAGCAGAAGATATGGCTTATTTGGTAGAAAAAGGATATATTGATGGAAATAAGCCAGGTACTTATCCAGCGAGTGAAAACACAATTGGATACAATGAGACTGCAATGATTGTTATGACTTCTGCAGTTCCAAATAGAATTCAAAAAAATACAGAAGCGGAAATTGAATGGGGTATGTTTAATTATCCTACTGTGGAAGATGGAAAAGATAAACAAACAGTTGCGAATATTGGTGGTCGTGCGTTTGCAATTTCAAAGGATTCTAAAAATGCAGAGGCAGCGTTTGACTTGATTATGATGATTACAACAGGAGAATATGATCAGGAAATCGCGTTAGCATCTGATTCAATTCCAGCTGACCCGACAAATAAGGAGTGGCCAGAAATACTTCCGTGCAAGAAGGAATTGGAAGGTTTAACTGGTACTTATGAGGGAAATATGGGATTGAATACAAATTCTGATTTTAAAAATGTGTTAAAGGATTTACTTTTGGAGTTATTTGAAGGTAAGTTAAGTCCAAAAAAATTTATTTCAGAAGCAGATGCTTCATTTAAAGATTAAAGACTAACAATTATAATTGCAGCAACAATCCGCATTTTATTATCATGATATATTGTCTAATATAAGGTTCTTTTTGTTGGAAGGGTCAGCTCTGAAGAATAAAAACTTTTCGCAATAAAAAATACCAGATATTCTCTACTTTTCTCCTGATAGGTGTAAAATAGAATAAA
>DVHN01000088.1 GCA_018712075.1 Candidatus Fimimorpha faecalis | reverse complement strand
CTAACTTCATCAATTTCTGGTAATCCAACGTTGACATCTAAAATATGGGCGCCTTTTTCCTGCTGTGTCAGTCCTTCATTTAAAATATACTCCAAATTATGATCTCGAAGCGCCTGTTTAAATTTCGATTTTCCTGTTGGATTGATTCGTTCTCCAATGATGACTGGATGTTTTCCTATTACTACGGCTTGTGCATAGGACGAAACAACGGTACGCTCTTTTGGAACAATTGGAACTGGAGCAATGGAGCTACAGCGCTGTACTAACATTCGGATATGTTCTGGTGTTGTTCCACAACATCCACCAAGCCCCCATGCCCCCATTTTAGCAATTTCTTCCATTGTATTCGTAAATTGCTCTGGTATAACATCGAATACCGTTTTTCCGTTTTCACTTCTTGGCAAACCTGCATTTGGATTGACAATCACTGGAATGGAAGCGTATTGGAGTAATTGTTCACAGATTCCCTTCATTTGAACAGGTCCTAATCCACAGTTAATTCCAAGTGCATCTACTCCAAGTCCTTCTAACAATGCCACCGTAGATTCGGTGTTTCCTCCTGTAAGCAGCTTTCCATTTTCTCCATAAATTGTCGTTACAAAAACTGGAAGATTACAGGTTTCTTTTACTGCCAGAACTGCTGCCTTCGCCTCGTAACTGTCACTCATCGTCTCAATCAGAACTAAATCCACTCCACAGGCAACGCCAATTTGAACAACTTCTTTAAATAAATTACAAGCATCTTCAAAATCCAGATCTCCCATTGGCTTTAATAGTTTTCCTGTTGGTCCAATATCCAATGCAATATAACGCTGCTTGCCTCCTACCTCATCGACTGCCTGTTTTGCGTTTTGAATAGCTGCCGTTACGATTTCATTTAGACAATATCCCTCATTTCCTGGGAATTTTAAACGATTCGCTCCAAATGTATTCGTTTTTAAAATATCTGCACCTGCAAGTAAATAATTTTTATGCAAAGAGACAATGGCTTCTTTACGTTCTATATTCCAGACTTCTGGCAGTTCCCCTGCACCTAATCCTTGCTCTTGTAAAATTGTCCCCGTCCCTCCATCAAAAAATACTAGTTCCTTTCCAAGCTTTTCTCTTATCGTCATGGAAGTCTCCTTTCTCTCCTATCTGCGAAAAACGCAGTCTTTTTTTTCACATACTTCACATCCATGTCTATGACAAGGCTGCTTTATTCTGCTTAACCCAATTACTGCGGTTACGGATTTGGCAGGCGCCATTAATAAACTATCTGTAAGTGTCAGTCCAATTTTTTTTGGACACTGTAATACAGAGATAATCTCCGTTTGATGATTTAAAGAAAAATCTCCATAGCCTGGACTAAATCTTGGTCTTAAATACCATCCTTCCGACTCCATTTTTTGACGAAGTTCTTCCTGACATTCATCACAAAACTGTTCAATCATTGCAGCGGCAGCGGCTTGCATAATTACACCCTGACTAATCTGAAGCTTAACATAACGTTCAATAAGTAAATCCACCTGAATTCCAAGTGTAGCAGCAAAAAGAATAACCCTTTCACATCCCTTTAGATTTTTGCCCAAGTTTTTGGAATATGCTTTAAAACAAGAAAAATTAATTTGGTCTTCAGATTCTAACTGCAAAGGGAAGATCTGATACAGCCACCGTGGCTGCGCCGCCTGCTGCAACTTTTCAATGGCAAACTGTATGGACTGCATTACTTGTACATCTGCTTCTTTTCTTCCATATCCAAGATAACGAAGTATCTCTTTTTCATCAATTAAAATCATAGGATTCAATCCTCTATTTAATAATTTCAGAAAGATTTGCCTGAATTCCAGCTGCTACCTCTGGCTTATTCATCGAATAAACATGAATATGGCGAATTCCATTTGCAATCAAATCAATAATTTGATCCGTCGCATAAGCAATTCCTGCCTGCTTCATCGCATCTGGCGTATCTCCAAACTTATCTACGATCGCTTTGAAACGAGTTGGCAAATAGGTTCCTGAAAGTTCACAAATTCGTTTCATCTGTTTTCCATTCGTTACAGGCATAATTCCTGCGATAACTGGAACTGTAATTCCCTTCTCTCGAATTCGGTATAAGAAATTATATAAAATATTGTTATCAAAAAACATCTGTGTTGTTAAAAACTCGCAGCCTGCCTCTACTTTTTCTTTTAAGTGCTGAATATCTTCCTCTTTATTCGCAGACTCGGTATGTCCCTCTGGATAACAAGCTCCTCCAATACAAAAATCTCCCAACTGTTTTAAATCATAAATAAGCTCTGAGGCATATTGATATTCTGCATTTTCCAAAACGGTCCGATCCTTTGGCAAATCTCCTCTTAATGCTAATATATTCTCCAATCCTTCCTCTTTTAAACGCTCCACAACACGATGAACCTGTTCTTTTGTAGAAGATACACAAGTTAGATGTGCCAATGAATTCACTCCATAATTATGGTAGAGATTCGATGCAATATCAACCGTAAACTCACTAGTTCCTCCTCCAGCTCCATATGTCACGCTCATAAAATCAGGCTTCAACTGTGCAATTTCCGTTGTAGCCTTTTCTACTGATTCATAATTAAGATTGGTTTTAGGAGGAAATACTTCAAACGATAGTGTTACTTTATCTTGCGCCAAAATGTCCTTAATTTTCATAAAACTTCTCCTTTATTAGATAAATTTTCCTATATTCTACCTTTTCTTTCCTCTTATTGTCAAGAACAACATGAAAACACCTGCAAGCAATCTATTTACTTGCAGGTGTAATACATAAGAGGAAGTTTGAATAAACATTTACTTTTTAACGGAGACGGTGGGATTCGAACCCACGGACCGGCTTTTGACCGATCAAACGATTTCGAGTCGTTCTCGTTATGGCCTCTTCGATACGTCTCCAAAATGAATTGAATTTCTTAATCAACCTTAATTATTATGTCTGATATTTTCAAATCTGTCAATAGGTTTTCTTTAATAATTACAAATTTATATTTTTAGAAGTATTTTTTCACATATTTTCTATGGATTATTTGTATGTTTTGCATAAGTATAATCTTTATTTTTCAAAAAAATAGAGAAAATAGCAACTCCTATTTTTCTCTTAACGGTATAACTCAAACTTTTTTATAAAAACTTTCAGATTATATTCAGAAAATCTTAAAGCGTAAGACACACAAAAAACACATTTTTAATAGTATACTATATATGTTTATACTAGAAAGGGAGGAACGTAGTGTTCCGCAGATGAAGGAGAGATTGTATGCTCACATTTATTAAAAATTTCAACTTGTTTATTTTGCTTCTTTTCTTCCTGTGTTATGCTTATCAGATTGTCTATGTATTTATTTGTTGCTTTAAAAAGGATCGCAGTCTGGAACATACACCAAAAAAGATGCACAAATTTGCAATCCTAATTTCAGCTCGAAATGAAAGTGCAGTAATCGGAGAACTATTGCAAAGCATTAATGATCAGAAATATCCAAAAGAATTATTAGATGTTTTTGTTGTAGCAGATAACTGTACCGATAACACAGCTGAGATTGCGAGAAGTTATGGAGCCACTGTTTATGAACGCTTTAATCATCAGCTCGTTGGAAAAGGCTATGCACTTGACTACGCATTTTCCAAAATCGAAGAAACCATTGGATTAGAAGCTTATGAAGGCTATATGGTTTTTGATGCAGACAACGTATTGGAAAACAACTATGTATATGAAATGAATCGTACATTTGATCAGGGCTATCGTATTCTTACCAGCTATCGTAACTCCAAAAATTACGGTTCCAATTGGATTTCCGCTGGATACGCACTTTGGTTCTTACGTGAATCCAAATATTTAAATGGTGCTAGAATGCGCTGTAATTTAAGCTGTACTATTTCTGGAACTGGTTTCCTCGTTTCCAGTGATATCATCAAGAGAAATGGTGGTTGGAAACATCATTTACTTACAGAGGATATTGAGTTTTCCATGGACAGCGTACTTCACAATGAGAAAATTGGTTACTGTGAAAACGCAGTATTATACGATGAGCAGCCTGTTTCTTTCCAGACTTCTTGGAAGCAGAGAATGCGTTGGGCAAAGGGATTCTATCAAGTAACTGCCAATTACGGCGGACAACTATTGAAGAAATGTATAAAAGATCGTAGTTTTATTTGCTATGATATGTTAATGACAATTGCCCCTGCTACATTACTTACACTTGCTACTATTATTATGAATACTACTTTAGCCGTTGTTGGTATTTATAGCGGCAGAGAATTTATTGCCGAAGCTGCATTACTTCGAGTAGGAGAAAACTTATACGGCATTTATCTTTCTCTATTGTTCTTTGGTATTATTACTACAATTACACAGTGGAAACGGATTTATGCACCAATGTGGAAGAAAATTTTATATATCTTTACCTTCCCACTATATACATTTACGTATATTCCAATCTCCATTGCAGCACTTGTAAAACCAGTGAAATGGGAACCAATCAGTCATACAATCAGCAAGAGTGTGCAAGAAATTCGACAATAAAATGAATTTCATTTTCCAGTAAATACATAGGAAATACCCTTTACAAACGGATTTTTTTCCATTATATTATAATAGAACCTAGACATTGATTGACAGGGACTGTTGCATAAAATATTGTGCAGCAGCCCCTTTCTCTGAATTTTCAGGAAAATATTGAACAAAAGGAGCGATTATTATGGCAGTTATAACATTAACAAAAGAAAACTTTCAATCAGAAGCCGTTCAGACTTCTCAAACCGTTTTAATTGATTTTTGGGCAACATGGTGCGGACCATGCCGCATGCTTTCTCCTGTTGTAGATGAGGTAGCAGAAGAAAATCCAACCGTAAAGGTTTGCAAAGTTAACGTAGATGAACAACCAGAACTTGCAGAGCAATTTTCTATCATGAGTATTCCTACACTTATTGTGTTGAAAAATGGACAGGTTGTAAATCAATCCGTTGGTGTTGTTCCAAAATCTTCCATTGAATCCATGATTCGTGCATAATCTAAAGGGGGAGTTTCAATGAAAGATGCCGTTATTATTGGAGCTGGTCCTGCTGGTTTATCCGCTGCGCTTTATATTTTACGTGCTGGATTTTCTGTCACTGTCATAGGAACCGATCATAGTTCTTTAAAAATGGCGGAAAAAATTGAAAATTACTTCGGTTTAGAAGAACCAATTTCTGGAGAAGCTCTACTTGAACGAGGCCGTAACCAAGTCATTACTTTGGGTGGTACGTTCATAGAAGAAGAAGTTGTAGGAATTGCCTGGAATGGCAGCTTTTCCACCAGTACCAGCAATCAAACCATTGACTCTAAAGCAATTATTCTTGCTACAGGAGCTCCTAGAAATAAAGTAAAGATTCCTCATCTACCAGAATTAGAGGGAAAAGGGGTTAGCTACTGTGCGGTTTGTGATGCATTTTTTTACCGTGGCAAGGACGTTGCCGTCCTTGGCAATGGAGAATATGCGCTTCACGAAGCACAAGAATTACTTCCAATGGCTAGTCACGTAACAATTCTTACCAATGGATTGGAACCGCAAGTGGACTTTCCGAAAGAAATGGATGTTATTCCAACTCCAATTCGTCAGCTCAATGGCGATACTTCTTTAAAGGGAGTTGTGTTTGAAGATAACACTACACTCGAAATATCTGGTCTGTTCGTTGCACTTGGTACTGCAAACGGAAGTGATTTGGCAAAAAAGCTAGGCCTTTTATTAGAAAATGATAAAATCGTCGTAGATGATTCCATGGCAACCGCTCTTCCAGGTGTTTTTGCAGCTGGAGATTGTATTGGGGGAATCCTTCAAGTATCTACCGCTGTTGGAGAAGGCGCCAAAGCGGGTATTTCTGCAATTAAATTTTTAAGAGAACAAAAGAAGAAATCTCTTTCTTAATCTTAAAGCAGAAAATAAACGCTAAGATTTTATCATGAGATAGTAAAAAACAGTGTATGGAAAAAATAAACCCTTCTTCCATACACTGTTTTTTTCTGTCTTCTTTTCTAATTCTTTGCAATTTTATCCATCAAGCCAATCAATTCTTCTATTTTTTCTTCTGCATTTCCCTGCTCCATTGCATCTTTGACGCAGCACTTCATATGGGCACGGATAATTTCTTGATTGGCACGTTTAAGAATTGCCTGTGTTGCCATTAACTGATTGGAAATATCCACACAATAGCGATCTTCCTCAATCATTTTTAATATTCCATCAATTTGACCTCTCGCTGTTTTTAACAGTCGATTTATTTTATTTTTGTCCGCCTGCATAGATATCTCCTCTCTTTTCGTTTACTCTACAGAAACAACGGTATAACCTGCATCGCTTACCGCTTTTGTAAGTGTTTCATCACTCACTCCATCTTCAACGGTTATATAGGCAGCCTTATCTTCCAAGCTTACCTGTGCGGTTACTCCATCTAGTTTATTCAATGCATCCGTTACTCTTGCAACACAATGTGGACACATCATTCCTTCAATTTTCATTGTTTTCTTCATTTCATTCTTCTCCTTTTCTACTTGATTATCAGAACCAGTATTCACTGGATATTCTGTTGGACTTAATGGGCATGCTGCCGATATCGCAGATGCACAAGATACTTCTTGATTACTATGTTTGCGGAAGCTTGGTTTAAATCTCTTTAAACGCAGTGCATTACTCACTACAAACACAGAGCTAAAGCTCATTGCTGCTGCTCCAATCATTGGATTGAGTTTTAATGCAAACGGAATATAAAGAGCGCCTGCTGCTATTGGAATTCCAATTACATTATAAAAGAATGCCCAAAACAGATTTTCTTTTATATTTCGAATTACGGCTTTACTTAATTGAATTGCAGATACACAATCCAATAAATCACTCTTCATTAACACAATATCCGCTGCATCAATTGCCACATCGGTACCTGCTCCAATTGCAATTCCCACATCGGCACGTACCAATGCTGGAGCATCGTTAATTCCATCTCCAACCATCGCAACTTTTTTGCCTTGCTGCTGGATTTTTTTGATTTCACTTTCTTTGTCTTGTGGCATAACTTCTGCGATCACACGATCAATTCCAACTTGCTTTTGAATTGCTTGTGCTGTTTTTTTGTTATCTCCAGTAAGCATTACCACTTCTAATCCCATTTTTTTCATCTCTGCAATCGCCTGGCGACTTGTCTGCTTAATCACATCTGCCACTGCAATAATACCAAGCATTTTTTTATCTTCAGCAAAAAACAATGTCGTTTTGCCATCTTCGGCTAATTGTTCTGCCAGTTTTTTATTGCGAACTGGAATTTGCATTTCTTCCATCATCTTCGCATTTCCAGCATAAATCCAATGTCCTTTGACAATTCCTTTAATCCCTCGTCCTGTTATGGACTCAAACTGCTCTACCTCTAATAAACTACAGTTACTCTTTTTTGCGTATTCCGTTACTGCATCGGATAATGGATGCTCCGAAGCATGTTCAATCGATGCAGCCGCCTGTAATAACCAGAATGGGTCCACTCCCTCCTGTGCAATTATATCCGTTACAACTGGCTTTCCTTCTGTAACAGTACCCGTCTTATCCAATACAACTGTGTGTACTTCATGTGCAATTTCTAAACTTTCTGCGGATTTAATTAGAATTCCATTTTCCGCTCCCTTTCCTGTACCAACCATAATGGCAGTTGGCGTAGCCAACCCCAATGCACATGGGCAAGAAATGACGAGCACCGCAATTCCAATGGATAATGCAAATGCGAAGGAATATCCAGCAATTAACCAAATGACTGCCGATACAACTGCAATCGTAATAACAACTGGTACAAAAATTCCGCTTACCTTATCTGCCAATTTGGCAATCGGAGCTTTGGAACTTCCCGCTTCTTCCACTAACTGCACAATCTGAGCCAATGTTGTATCATCTCCAACTCTTGTCGCACGCATTTGAAAGAATCCCGACTTATTAATCGTAGCACTAATTACCGTATCTCCTACCGATTTTTCTACAGGGATACTCTCTCCTGTAATCGCAGCTTCATCGACAGAAGAATTTCCTTCCGTCAAAACCCCATCGACTGGAATACTCTGACCTGGACGTACCACAAGAATATCTCCTACTGCTACTTGTTCAATCGGAACTTCTACTTCCATATCATTTTTTAAAACAATGGCGGTCTTTGGCGCCAAATTCATTAATTTTGTAATTGCATCAGACGTTCTTCCTTTTGAACGAGTTTCCAAATATTTCCCAAGTGTAATTAATGTCAATATCATACCTGCAGATTCAAAGTACAAATCCATTGCATGGGAATGTGCCAAATCCATTTGTCCGTGTCCCATATAATATCCCATACAAAAGATCGAATAAATACTATAAATCGCTGCCGCCGAGGAACCAATCGCAATCAAAGAGTCCATATTTGGAGCTCCATGAAATAATGTCTTAAATCCAACCTTATAATACTTACGATTTACATACA
This sequence comes from Candidatus Fimimorpha faecalis, assembly GCA_018712075.1. Taxonomy (GTDB): domain Bacteria; phylum Bacillota; class Clostridia; order Lachnospirales; family Lachnospiraceae; genus Fimimorpha; species Fimimorpha faecalis. The sequence goes on along the minus strand of DVHN01000088.1, from coordinate 550 downwards.
TAATCGGGAGCGTCAAAAATAATTGTGTCAAGGCAAAAACCATACTATTTTCATGACCTGTCAAAATTCCTGGAAGCGGTGCTCCCATCATATGACCCATGGAAATATAAAATAATGGAATCAAAAAGACGAAGGAAAGAATCAACCTTTTTTTCATTGATGTAATCTGTTCTTGAATGACAGATGTTCCAGTATCTTTTTCTGCTTTTTGTGTCGTCTGTTTTCCCTTTACAGAAGCACCATATCCTCCATCTATAACAGCCTGTATAATCTCATCGTCATTCAATTTATTTTCATCATACTCCACAGACATGGAATTTTGGAGCAAATTTACATTTACTTCAACTACCCCATCCAATTTCCTGACTGACTTTTCTACATGGGCACTACAGGCACTGCACGTCATTCCCGTCACGTCAAACTTTTGTTTCATAATCCACCTCCATACACCCCACAGGGGTATAGTATTTACATTTCCTAGTATAAATTATATTTTTTCCAATGTCAAGCAGTTCTTTTTTTCATAATATATATTTTTTCTCATTTTCTT
>DVHN01000087.1 GCA_018712075.1 Candidatus Fimimorpha faecalis | reverse complement strand
GCCATTATCCACAGCGACAGGGGGAGCCAGTACACCAGCCAGCCTCATGGGAGCAATCCTGTGGGGCTGGCTGTCTTTATGAAAGTTTCTGTAGGAGTTCCGAAGGAGTGAGAAGTGGAATATCAAACTCTTCAAAATCCTTTTTGTTGCGCGTAACGATACAATCGCAACAGATGGATTTAGCGCAAGTCGCAACAAGGCAGTCTTCAAAATCCTTTGCTTTTCTCTGGTATGCGGTCAGAACATCGTTGTTGGTAACGCTGCACACTTTTACGATCTCCAGCATCTTCCCAACCGCCTGATAGGCGAGTTCGGTGCTGTGGGTGTATTTTCTGACCAGATAGTAAATGTCGGTCACAGAGGAAGCGGATACAAAACCCTCCAGCCGGTGTTCCTCACAAAGGCTTAAGACCTTGTAGGAATCTTCAACGAAAGGCTGCCGTTCCAGCAGGACGTCAAGGATGATGTTGGTATCACACATGATCTTCATATTTTGACAGCCGCGCCTCCCGTAAAGAATCTAGGTCAATGTCTGAAGGGACATTTTTCAGCATTCCGCGGAGGGAATCCACAGCGGAAACCTGGTGATTGATTACCTTAGCGATGGTTTTGCCATTGCGGGTAATGAAAATATCCTCTTTTGTGAGCATATCCAGGTATTTGCCAAAATTGGTTTTAAATTCAGTTGCAGTCACGATCATAAACGACTCCTCCTTTCCTTTGGGGTCATTTTTATTATATGCGATTTAAATGGGAAAATCAATGAAAATCGAGCGAAATTCAAGAATAATTAAAAAATATCGCTCCATTGGTGCGTTGTCATACGGGCACCCAGCTCTGCTCATACTCTGTGTTACATGAACGGATTCACAATACTCGACGAATGCTTTCGATGTATCCTGTGCCCCTTGGTCGCTGTGAAGGACTAACCCCTCTTTTCCCACTGGTTGCAACTCCAAGGCCTTCTGTAAAGTGCGGATGGCAAATCCTTAATGTGGTTTCATCACTCCATCCACCATGCATCAGATAAAATACATTGTATTTCTGATCTTGGCTGTAACCATAGGGAAGATAAACAATTGCCCTTTTTCCAGTTTCTGCGTCTTTTGCTCATAAGTTTTTGACTCATAAGTATTATAATAGAGCTCCACAAGACTTCCCTGGTCGTCTATAGCAGAATAATAGGTTTCTGGGATTGTTTCCAACTCTTTGGGAACTGGATGCGTGGTTTCTACGCCTGAATTCCCCCCACTGTTTGTTATAGCTGCCGTTTCAGTCGTTCGGTTTGATCGACCTTGTTCCATTGTATTATCTGATTGAATACTGTTTCCACAGGCACTTAATAATAAAACTGCTAAAATACCCATTGCTATCCTTCTTTTCATAATAATCCCTACTCCTTGGTATGCTAGTTTTCCATGCTGTTTACTGTTAGTATAAAAAAATTGAGACTTTTGCAGAAGTCTCAATTTGTTCATCAGTCTATACTTTTAAGTTATAACTCATACAAAAGAATCGTTTGCTTGTACTATAATACAAGGCATCCCATTTTTACTTTCTAAACGCTAATGAAATGATTAATTCTTCTTTATCCAAAACCGCATCTACCATACCACCCATTTTTTCCATTAATTGTTTCACAATAGATAGCCCAAGCCCTGAACTTTTCTCATGCCTAGAATGATCTGCCTTATAAAATCGATCAAAGATTCTTGTAACATCGATTGATTTTCCAATTTGTACACGATTCCGAAATAATATTTGTTCTTCTCTTTGTTCTATTATTAGATATTCGCTGCCATAGGAGATCGCATTTTGAATTAAATTACGAAAGATACGTTTTAATGATTCTGGCTCTGCTAAAAATTCTATATTTTCCTTTGAGAAAGAAATACTAGGCTCCAATTTAGAATTCATAATTCGCTCATAATAATCCGCCATTACTTCACACAAAATAGGAAATGGCTGTATTAGACTGCACTCTAAGGAATATTCTTCTTGAGACAGCTTTGTGTAAAGAAATAATTCTTCTAACATCTTTTCTAAATCTTGTAAACGCTTTTGAATGATGGTTTCATATTTTTGTTGTTTCACTGGATCGGTTGTTTCTAAAAGTAATTCTAAATATCCCGCTGCACCAGTCAGTGGCGTACGAATATCGTGGGAAATACAAGAAATTGTATATTTTAATTCATTACTCGCATGTTCTTGCTGAATTCGTACCCGCTGCCCTTCTTCCAACCTCTGATTTATCGTGCGGCAAAGACGCTGAAATGACTTACTTCGAAGATTCGTTAATAAACGTTGATTACTCATACTATCTGTCATTTCCATTTGATCGGACCATTCCTTGAGCTGTTTATGAATTCGATAAAAACAGAGCATAAACCAACCAATAATTCCAATCAAACTAATAAGAATAACTCCCATAATAACTTATGCCACATCCTTTTTTTGTATTAGAACAATACTAATTGCTAGCCATAGAATCGTCCATCCAATTCCAACTGCGATCGGAAAAGCAATCTGAGAAAGCGTAAGCGGAAAAGTAATATTTTTGATGGAGCCATAAAGTGTCCATTTTAAAATAGAAAAATCAAACAGGTTGCAAATAGCTTCAATAATTGCAGTAACAATTCCACCTGGAAGTAAAATGGCTGCTGCAATCCCAGCAGCTTTACTTCTCGTTATCATTAAAATCACCATAGATTGGGCACAAAATCCGCCATTCATAGCACATAGAACAATCATATAGCGCAAATAATCCATCCAAGAACTCGAAGCAAATTCCATCTTTGTCATTTTAGAAAAAAGAAAAGAGCTAAATACTAATACAATAAAATAAACAATTCCTATTATTTGCATTAAAGCCATTTTGCTGAAAATGTACTTCCAACGCTTGGATTCAAGAGAAAATATATTTTTCGCAAATCCACTTTCAAAATCACTGCATACAAACAAAACCATAATTCCACATAAGAAGATATACATACCTCCTCCGCCTAGAATCATACTATGCAACACTTCTATTCTAGGCTGGTCTGCCAAAAATGAAAAGTCTAGTTCATCACTTTTCGTTATTTCCATCCCCATATCTAAAGCTGCCTGACGAAGTTCTGGACGAATTGCCACAAGAAGCATAATTCCAGCAAAATAAAAGAATAAAATAAGAAAAGCAAGACAAATATATGGAGATTTTGACTTCCACATACGTTCTAAATCCATTCGAAACATTGCTACCATTTATTCTCCTCCCATTAATTCCAAAAAATAACGTTCCAAATCCTGTTGGTGACGAAACAATTCTTCTACCACAATTCCCTGTTCCAACAAAACTTTACTAACCTGATTGTTGCGTTCATAAATCCGAATCTCTCCATCAGGACGAATTTCATAGTGCCGAATTCCTAATTTTTCTTCCAAAGCAACAACTGCCCTTTTCGTGTCTGGAGTTTTTAAATGAATATAATCATTGCATTTTGCCTCTAATTCTTTTGCAGAGATTTGTTCAATTAACTTTCCATCTTTAATAATCCCATAATCCGTTGCAATTTTACTCAACTCTCCCAAAATATGAGAACTAATAATCATAGTAATTCGATTTTCTTCGTTGAATCGTTTCAACATCTGTCGTATTTCTAAAATCCCCTCTGGGTCCAATCCATTGATTGGCTCATCCAAAATAAGTAAATCTGGATTCCCGAGTAATGCCATTGCAATTCCGAGCCGCTGTTTCATTCCCATAGAAAATTGTTTAATTTTTTTCTTTTTCTGTTCTTCCAGATGAAATAATGCAAGTAATTCTCTAATTTTCAAATCTGGATCTATGACTCCTAAATAGTTTGCTTTTAGCTTCATATTTTCGTATGCAGTAAAATTTGGATAAATACCTGCCTGTTCAATTAACATTCCAATTCTTTTTCGAGTAACCGTATTTTGAAGTGTTGTTCCAAAAATTTGAATGTCACCAGAAGTTGGTTTTGCCAAACCACAGAGCATTTTTAATGTTGTGGATTTTCCTGCTCCATTTCGTCCAATAAACCCATAAATCGCTCCTTGTTTTACTGTCATAGTTACATGATCTACCGCGTTTTTACCTTGATACTTTTTCGACAGAGACATCGTACGAACTACTTCCACTTTACTCCCTCCTTGTTTCTACAATTAGTTGGATTTTACAATCCTCTTCTCTACTAGTTTCTCTTAAATCTGTATAGGATTTTCTCCTATTAATTTCATTCTCTCATAGAAACATTCAGAAAACGCAAAGAAAAGTTAAAGAAAGTATTAAGATTTATTCAATCAACCGAAAGCCAATTCCCCAAACCGTTTGAATATAGTGATCCGTTTTTGTCTTTTTTAATTTGGAACGGATATTACTAATATGCACATGAATGGTTTTATCTTCAATTACATAATCTTGCTGCCAAACCGCCTCATAAATCTCCTGTTTTGTAAAAACTTTTTTCGGACGGCGCATAAAAAGCTCCACAATCGCAAATTCATGTGCAGTTAAATTAATCGGCTCTCCATGAACGCGCAGACACATCGAGGTCAAATCAATGCTCCATTCTTTATAAGAGATCATTTTTTGTTCCAATACTGCACCAACGTGGCGAAGCTGTACTTGGACTCTCATCCATAGTTCTTCTAACGCAAACGGCTTTGTTAAATAATCATCTGCTCCGCCTCCAAGCAATTCTATTTTGTTTTCCAGGGCATCCTTTGCTGTTAAAACGATAATCGGAACCTGACTGTTTTTTCGAATCCATGCAGTCAGCTCTTCTCCAGACATTCCAGGAAGCATTAAATCTAAAATAAGTAAATCAAAAGGATTCATCTGCCAGAGCAACTTTCCTTCTGTACCAGAAAAAGCCTGTTCTACTTCCATATTTCTTTCATTCAAATATTCCGCAATCATATTATTAATATCCGTATCATCCTCAATAATTAATATCTTTGCCATCATTATCTCCTTAAACTTTTACTAGTTAAAAGGGACTGCCAAAGTAATTCCGCAGGCAGTTGCCAAATACATATGGCTTTTGCCTTAACGTAAATTAAATCTCCTAGCAGTCCCTATAAGACAAGTTTATTAAAATTATTTTTTATTTTTTGCTCCAAATTTTTTAGATAATGCTACAACCGTACCACTCAATGCCAATAACGCCAATGCATTTGGAATTACCATTAATCCATTAAAGAAATCCGCCAATGACCATACTAAATCTACTTTTAGTGTAGAACCTACAATAATAAATACTAATACAATCAGAGAATATATCTTTGCCATCTTTTTTCCAAATAAGTACTTTGCGTTGATTTCTCCAAAAAAATGCCATCCTAAAATCGTAGAGAATGCAAAGAATAATAAACAAATCGCAATGAAAATATCTCCAAAGCTTCCAAATTCCATTGTAAATGCAGCCTGTGTTAATGCAGTTCCATCTTTTCCTGAACTCATTGCTCCAGTAGTTAAAATAGAAAATACCGTTAAATTTAAAATAATAAATGTATCAATAAATACACTAATCATTGCAGCCAATCCCTGTTTATGTGGATTTTCTACTTTGGCTCTGGCATGTGCATGAGGGGTGGAACCCATACCTGCTTCATTGGAGAACAAACCTCTTGCAACACCAAAACGAATCGCTTCTCTTATTGTAATACCAGCTGCACCGCCTACAATTGCCTTAGGGCTAAAAGCTCCAACAAAAATCATTCGCAGCGCATTTGGCACTTCAGCAATATTCATAAAGATTACGATAAGACTTCCTACTATGTAAATACCCGCCATAACTGGTACCATCTTTTCTACAACGGAAGCAAGGCGCTGTGTTCCGCCCAAAAAGATAAATCCTGCAATTGCGGCTAATAAAATTCCAATTGCAACTGGAGGGATTTCGATTCCTCTTGCCATAAATACTTCAGAAAATGCAGCCCCAATGGAGTTGGACTGTACCATATTTCCCATAAATCCCAATGCCAATATGATGAACACGGCAAAAATACCGGCTAATATTTTCCCGAATCTTCCCTTAAATGCAGCTCGAATATAATATGTCGGTCCTCCTGTCACTTCTCCATCTACTATTGTCTTATATTTCTGTGCAAGTGTTGCTTCTGCATAAATCGTCGCCATTCCAAAAAATGCAGAAACCCACATCCAAAAAATGGCACCTGGTCCTCCTCCAATTAACGCTGTAGCAGCTCCAGCCAGATTTCCTGTACCAACTTGTGCTGCAATCGCAGTTGCAATCGACTGAAATGGTGTCATTTCTCCATTTTTTCCTTTTGCACCTTTTAAACTGAAATTTCCGAATACTACTTTACAAGCTTCTCCAAACTTTCTAACTTGAATGAATTTTAGACGAATCGTGTAGTAAATACCCGTACCACATAATAATACAATTAAAATTGTATTCCACAGAAAATTATTTGCCTGTGTTACCAGTTCCAATATTGTTTCCATTTTCATTCTCCTCTTCGTTTTTTTCTCCTTTTGTACCTTTGCGCAAACAAAAGCCCCTAATGGAGCTTCCTTTTGTACTTTTTTATCTCATAAGATTGTTACTTTAATGCTCTAATTTAGAATAGTATTTCCTACGAGATAAAATAAGAGCTGATAAACTATCAGCCCTCCAAAGAGTAGAACATCTGCATTTTTACAACAAATCTTCTGATCTGTATTTATGCCCTGTCCTTTTGCCTGAGAGATAGACAAGAATCTTTTCTTGTGTTACACCTTCGGCGCTCCAATTGGAGACTCTCCAGAGTGGTTTTAAACCGTTGCAAGTACACAAACGTACCGAATTAGCATTATGTACTATATCATATTTCTTTTTAGTTGTAAAGTAATAACGTAAAACTTTCTAATTACAATTGCAACGATCCATATTTTGCTTATCTATTTTTTGATAGCGTAACTTTACCTGGGGAATTTAACAAAATAAAAAAA
>DVHN01000086.1 GCA_018712075.1 Candidatus Fimimorpha faecalis | reverse complement strand
CGTAAATTTCTTTTCCTGCACGATATTCAGTTGTCAAGTTTCGGTTGGAATCTCATTTATTGAGATTCCGAAAAGTTATTCATCCATAAAAATACATCTTCCAAAGTAGGCTGTGCAATCTCAATGCCATAAAATGGAATATGTTGTTCCAGCAGAAAACGAATTACTTGTTCCATATCAACTCGGCTCTCGTCAGTTATCATAGTAACTGCCGTATTTTTTGTACAAATCGCTTTCTGCGGAAAATGCTCCTGTAATGAGGATAAGTATGTTTTCGCCTCCCTATCGGAACGAAACTGGATCTGTAATGTATTCTGTCGGAGGAATGACCTTAATTTTAAGGGGGAACCCTGTATAACGTCTTTACCATCTTTCATAATACAAATCGTATTACTCAAATGGTCTGCTTCCTCCAAATAATGGGTTGTTAAAAATATTGTTGTACCAAAATCATCACGAATTTTTTTCAGCATATTCCACATGGCAATACGAGATTGAAGATCCATCCCAACGGTTGGTTCATCTAAAAAAAGAAGTTTCGGATTTGACATCATAGTAAGTGCTATATCCAGTCGACGCTTTACTCCACCAGAATAGGAAGATACAGGATATTTCTTATATTGATTTAATCCAAAGTCAGCAATTAATTGTTCCATTCTCTTTTTGGCTTCTGTTTCTGGAATTTTATATAATTGGCTCTGGAATAACATATTTTCTTCTAAAGACAAGTAGGTATCGATGGAAGTCTGCTGTGCAGCACAGGCGATTTGGGAGCGAATTTTTACTGCCTCTTTGCAAATATCTTTTCCAAGCACTGTGATCGTTCCAGAAGTGGGGCGTAAATAGGTTGTCAATATACGGATCAGTGTGGATTTGCCTGCACCATTTTGGCCTAATAAAGAAAAAATTTCTCCACTTTTGACATAAAGGCTGCATCCAGAAAGTGCCTGTACACCGTTTTTATATCGCTTTACTGCATTTTCTACCTGAATCACATTCATGACAAATCCCTCCTTAATTAGAAATTAAATTTTTATAGTGCATCATTACTTAATTATTTTTTTCTTTAATAGAAATCCATACTTCAGAATGACCGTTTAATGGATTTCCCTTTACAATAGGATATATCTCAATATCTGGCAATCCTGCATACTCATAACCAGAAAATGGAAGCCATTCTGTATAAAATCGTTGAAAAATAGTTTGTACTGTTTCTTTAAAGGGTCCATCATTTTCAAAGATTACCCAAGTTGCAGCAGGAATTTCACATTCATACATTCCTATCGGTATTTCCTTTGTTGTGGCAGCAGCAATATAGTAAAAAATATTTTCTGGGTCCTGGTAAACACTTATTCCTAAAATTCCATTTGGATTTCTATTGGATAATTCACATATATCCATAAACCGCTTGCTTTGTAGCGTATCCTTCCAGAAAATGGGAATATTTATTTGATTTTCTTCTATATTCTCCGTTAAACGAGTGCGAATTCCAACTATTCGTATTGCTTCTTTGTCCGCAATATGATATGCCATAGCACTTCCTCCTGTAATTTTTACAGAAAACTGAATAGGCGGATAGGCATTTAAGGTAATTCCTTTCTTCTTTGCTGTAATCGGATTAATTCCATGAACTCTTTGAAATGCCCGATTAAAGGAAGTGGGAGAAGTGTATCCATATTTCAAAGCAACCTCTAACACTGTTTTGTCTGTTCGCTGTAATTCAAAGGCTGCCTGTGACATTCGGCGTCGACGAATATACTCTGACAGTGAGATACCTGCCACATAAGAAAACATACGTTGAAAGTAATAAGTAGAGCAGCATGCAATACGAGCAGCTTCCTCATAGGATATTTCTTTATCCAGATTATTTTCTATATAATCTATAGCGTTATTTAGATTTTTTAACCAATCCATTTTTACCTCCTTATAGTTATCCTATATTAATAAACATTTATAATCCTCGCTTTTTTTGCTCTTTTTTGTAAACTAAAAAATACGATAAAAAGAAACGGCATAGCCAAAACTACACCGTTTCTTTCAAATAAAATTATAGGATGTGTTTAAATCATGTTCGCAAAACGTTCCACTGCCTTTGTGAAGTTTGCAATTGTCTGATCGGCATCTCCATGTTCGATGCCATCTCTGACGCAGTGGTTAATATGTCCTTCTAATACAACTTGACCAACTTTATGCAGTGCTGACTTTGCAGCATTAATCTGTGCAAGAATATCTTCACATGGAACGTCTTCATCTACCATTCGATCAATCGCCTGTACTTGTCCAATAATCTTTTTTAAACGGCGATGTAAATTAGCCGAATCCATACATTGTTTCATTATCATCTTCCTCCTTTTTGATACAGCTAGGGGTATATGTATCTATTATTATCAGTCAAATTAAAAAGGTTGTCAAGCATTCCAAAGAAAGAATTGCTATTCTTGTTTTTATCCAGTATAATAAGATTAAATACAAATGCGAAGGAGTAACCAATTATGACAGAAAAAGAAAAATCATATGCGGAAATGTTATACCAGCCAGGTGATCCAGAACTTGTGGCAGATCGGGAAGAGACGGTAAAAAAACTGTATGAATATAATAATTTACATCCGCTGGATCGAGAAGCAAGAAGTGAAGCAATCAAAGGAATCCTTGGAAAAGTAGGAAAAAACTGCGTGGTAGAGCAGCCACTTTTTTGTACCTATGGATATAACACAACGGTAGGAGATAATTTTTTCCTTAATGTGAACGGGAAATTGATGGACAGCGGAAAAATCACAATCGGAAATAATGTATTTATTGCTCCAAATGTCTGCATCATAACCGAAGAACATGCAATGGACGTGGAACAGCGGATTGCTGGTTTGGAGTATACACATCCAGTTACGATTGGGGATAATGTTTGGATTTGTACGGGCGCTTTAATTTTGCCAGGCGTAACGATTGGAGAAGGCAGTATTATTGGAGCTGGAAGCGTTGTTGCGAAGGATATTCCGCCAAAGTGTCTTGCGGTCGGCAATCCATGCAAAGTTATTCGTAAACTGTAAAATAATAATAAATTAAGATATCGAAAGGAGTAGGCTAAAATATGGAAAAAGCAACGGTTTATTTCACAAAGGAGATTAATTCCAATGGTTTAATGAAAGCATATCATGCGTTAGGAAAAAAATTAAACGGAAAAGTAGCAATTAAAATCTCCACAGGAGAACCTGGCGGACATAATTTTTTGCAACCGAAATTAATCCAACCATTGGTATCCGAATTAAATGGTACAATCGTAGAGTGTAATACTGCCTATGAAGGAAGAAGAAATACAACAAAAGAACATTGGCAGGCAATTAAAGAGCATGGATTTATGGAGATTGCACCATGTGATATTATGGATGAAGAGGGGGATTTTGCAATTCCAGTAACAGGTGGAAAACATTTAACAGAAAATTATGTTGGAAAACATTTAAAGAAGTATAATTCTATGTTAATTTTATCCCATTTTAAAGGTCATCTCATGGGAGGCTTTGGAGGTGCATTAAAGAACATGTCGATTGGAGTGGCTTCCTCAAAGGGAAAAGCTTATATTCACGGTGCTGGAGAACCAGAAAAGATTTGGACTGCTGACCACGATTCTTTCTTGGAATCCATGGCAGAAGCCGATCAATCGGTAATGGAATATCTTGGACGAGAGAATATTTTATATGTCAGCGTAGCCAATCGACTTTCTGTAGACTGTGACTGTGATTCCAATCCACATGAACCAGAAATGGCAGATATTGGAATCTTTGCATCTACCGATCCAGTTGCTTTGGATCAGGCTTGTGTGGATGCAGTCTATCATTCTCCAGATCCTGGGAAAGCAGCTTTGATTGAGCGCATGGAGTCTCGAAATGGAATTCATACAGTGGAGTGGGCTGCAAAGTTAGGACTTGGAGTAAGAGAGTATGAATTAGTAGAGTTGGACAAATAATTTCTTAGTGTATGATGGATGAATTCCCTAATTTGTTAAAATGAACTTTAATATTGGAATCGTTTCCATCTCCAAACAGCTGTTAGGCAAATGAAAAACGTTTTTAATAGCTGTTTGTTTTATAAAAAATAATAAACTGTCTATTTTGTATAAGAAAAAGTTTATTTATAGTCAAATTGCCAGTTGCAGTTTCTCTAAAAACTGTTATAATTATTATGAAAACGATTACAATACGGACGTGAATAAAACCAAGGCATTTTTTTCATGCATCCTTATAGGTTTTTATCATTGATAATAAATTGCGGAGGGTTTTTATGGATAAGAAACTTATTTTTTTAGATATTGATGGGACATTAACGGAGGCTGGAAGTAATACACCGCCAGAATCTGCATTAACTGCGATTCATACGGCGCAAACACTTGGACATAAAGTATTTTTATGTACTGGTCGTAATCTAGCCATGCTGTCTCCTTTATTAAAGTATGGCTTTGATGGAGTAATTGGCAGTGCTGGAGGTTATATCACTTATAGAGAACAGGTAATCTATAGTTGTCCAATGACAGACGAACAATTTCAACATGCAATGACTGTTTTCAAAGAAAATGGTGTGTTCCGTACCGTAGAATGTGCAGATGGTTCTTATACAGATACCGAATTCAGAGATTTCTTGGAAAAACAAGATACAACAGGATCAAATTCTGAATTGATTCGTTGGAGAAAGCAGCTGGAAGAATCTTTGAATATTCTTCCAATGCAGGAATATCATGGACAGCCTGTATATAAGATTGTATTTATGAGTCCTACAATGGAAGCAATGGAAGTACCAATTCGTGAATTGAGCGATGAATTTAATGTATGTATTCAAGATCCTGATCAATATGGTATTGTAAACGGTGAATTAATTAATCGCCAATTTGATAAAGGACAGGGTGTACTGCGTGTCTGTGAAGTTTTAGGTGTTGATATTAAAGACACAATTGGTTTTGGTGACAGCATGAACGATTTGGAAATGATTGAGACAGTTGGTTATGGAGTGGTAATGGAAAATGGAAGTCCATCCCTAAAGAAAAAAGCAGATTATATCTGTCCTGCTGTAACAGAAAATGGTATTTATCAAGCGTTTGAAAAATTAGGGCTCTTAAACGCCTAATTGGTCAAAGGAGTAAATTGAAATGAAACTTGCAGTTATATTTCCAGGGATTGGATATCATACGGATAAACCACTTCTTTATTATGGAAAGAAATTGGCAGCTTCCTATGGATATGAGATTGTGAAGCTTTCCTATCAACATTTCCCTGAAAAGGTAAAAGATTCCAAAGAAAAAATGCAGCAGTCCGTGGAAATTGCATTAGAACAAACGGAAGAAAAGTTAAAAAAAATCAAATTTTCTCAATATGAGGATATTCTTTTTATCTCTAAAAGTATTGGAACCGCAGTCGCAGCAACATTTGCAAAAAACCATCGGATTCCTGCTCATCATATTTTTTATACTCCAGTCGAACCATCGTTTGCTGTTATGAATCAGAATGGAATTGTATTTCACGGAACCAAAGATCCATGGATAGATACTTCATTGGTAAAAGAAAAATGTGCAGAAAAACGATTGCCGCTCGTTATCATTGAAAATGCAAACCATTCGCTGGAAACAGGAGATGTCCTTACGGATTTAAAAAATTTAATCTTTATTATGGAACATACCAAGCAATATTGTTCTGAGATAGATAAAAAAGAATAAAAATGATTGTTAAGATGGTGCCAGATAGGAAAATATCCTATTTGGTACCTATTTTATTATTATGATACATAGGGGAATTAGGAAAACCCACACTGACAAGCTGCAAAGCAGTCTGCTTTCACGAAGAAGTAGCGAAGCGGATTCCGAGTGCTTTCCTCTTGTAGGAAGCTTGAAACTATGGTAAAACAATAGGAAAGAATATTAGCCTAGAGGAGGAAGTTCAATGGCAATCTGGAACCCATGGCATGGCTGTAAGAAAATTAGTCCTGGATGTTATAATTGCTATGTTTATCGCAGAGATGCAGAATTTGGAAAAGACAGTAGTATCGTAACGAAAACAGCTATGTTCGATTTACCATTAAAAAGAAATCGCAAAAAAGAATACAAATTGCAACCAGAATCAGAGCCTGTTTATACTTGTATGACTTCTGATTTTTTTATTGAAGATGCAGACGAATGGAGACCGAGTGTATGGCAAATGATTCGGCTGCGCAGCGATCTAAATTTTGTTATTATTACAAAGCGAATTGATCGGTTTCAAACTTGTATTCCAAACGATTGGAAGGACGGTTATGAAAACGTTACAATCTTATGCACTTGTGAAAACCAAGTACAAGCAGATTATCGGCTTCCGATTTTTCTCAGTTTACCAATAAAACATAAATGTATTATTCACGAACCGATGCTAGAAACAATTTTTATTGAACCATATCTAAAATCAGGTCAGATTGAACAGGTGATTTGTGGTGGAGAATCGGGGGAACATGCTAGGCTTTGTGATTTTGCATGGATTCTAAGCACACGGCAGCAGTGTATTAATCATAATGTTTCTTTTTATTTTAAACAGACAGGGGCTCTTTTTAAGAAAGAGAACAAAATTTATAAAATCAAGCGAAAGCATCAGATGACTCAGGCAGAGAAAGCAGGAATTAACTATAATGATAACTCATTCCCAAAGAGACTTTCCTGAGAAGAATAAAATCTCTTTGGGAAATAAGTTTAACCTATTTATGTTGTTGAATGGAGTCACGATATTTTTTCGGAGAAATACCATGGTATTTTTTAAATGTTCGAGCAAAATAATTTACATCTAGAAATCCAACTTGCTCTGCGATTTCTTGAATGGAAAGAGCAGAAGTATTAAGCAGAACTAACGAGCGATTAATACGAATCTTATGAATATAGTCGGTTAATGTGACTCCGACTTCTTTTCGAAATAAACCTGATAAATAGCTTGGACTCACACAAAATTCTTCTGCAAGGCTTTTAAGAGAGATCGGTTGTGCGTAATAAAAATCAATATGATTGACTGTTTTCTGAATCAGAGAAGAATAATTTCGCAAAGAGTAATTTTTCACAAGATTACAGTATCTATGTACCATTTCTTTTGGCAAACGGTAAAGTTCTTCTACTCGGGTACATTCTTCAATTTGAATCGCAATTCTTCTAGATAGTGCATCAATATGATATGGATGTACAAAGTTTTTCTGAACTGCCTTTCGAAAGAGTGTGTTTAGAACAAACAATAAATTTTTTTCATTTCGGACAGGATCAGAAGTACGTGGAGCAATCTTATAATTAGAAAATTTTCCATGTAGTTCCAAAGCTTTGTTTGTGTCTCCATACTGAACCGCAGACATGAGCTGTTCTTCTATTTCATACCTCTCGGTAATGATCGACATTGCAAGTGCGGATTCATTTGAAGAATAATGGATTTGTCCAAAGTCTTTTTCTAACGGGATTTGAACAAACTCCAATTGAAATTTCGTTTCATCTCCAAAGATTGTTTTCCCAAAAAACAATAAAAAATTTTCCCAGTTATGAAAAGCAATAATTGGAATATGGTTATAATACTCCAGCAAATCTAAATGATGTTCTTCTGGTATTTGCAATTTTTGTGTAATTTCAAAAAAAGTCAGTCGGGATACTGGAGAAAATCGATAAGGCCCCACAATTAGGAGAGGAGCATCCCAAGTTTTCGCTAAAGACTCTGGCAAATAAACACAAAGATAATGGATCTGAAAGTCATCTTTTATTTGGTAAATGGTCTGAGGCCGATATTGTTTAAAAATGGGGTCAAAATAAACTTTTGGATCAAAGTCTAAAAATAGATGCTGACGCAGCCCACCATCAATTTTATCCAGATTTGTGTAGTCTTGGTCAATAAAAAAATGAGAAATTCCCTGTTGATGAAACATTTCAATAAAAAAAGATAATGGATCAATATTCATACTAATCTCCATTCCGCCGCCTTTCAGTTGGCGGCACAAATAGTA
>DVHN01000085.1 GCA_018712075.1 Candidatus Fimimorpha faecalis | reverse complement strand
AAACCTCATAATTATTTTCTTTGTCATAAATACTGCTTAATTCGGCGCCATGATCACTAACTGTGATACTGAGGCGATCGTTGGATATTGTTCTTAATTCAGCCATTGTTTATCTCTCCGTTCTTAAATATTGATTTTGTTATTAGTGTAAATCATTCTATCCAATAAGTCAATTTAATATCTAAAACTTATTTTAAAAATATTTAAGAAGGAAATCCTTCTTTGACACATATGGCAAATTGTGATATAGTGAAAAAAATAGTTATATGCAAAGGAAAAGAGGTAAGTATGGATTGTCGTTTGATTGCACTAGATTTAGATGGAACTTTAAATAATTCAAAAGGAAGAATTACACCAAAAACAAAGCAAGCGCTAATTCAAGCACAAGAAAAAGGGGCTAAAATTGTATTGGCATCTGGAAGACCGCTTCCAGGTCTATATCAGAATGCCAGGGAGTTGGAATTTGATCGTTTTGATGGTTATTTGCTTTGTTTTAATGGGGCTAGAATTTGCACATGGAAGGAAAAACAGATTATTTATGATCAAACAATGTCGCCAGGGATGGCTCAATTAGTTTATGATTATAATAGAAGAAATGACTATAATATGGTTATTATGAGTTATGAGGGAGAAGACGTTCTGGCAGAAGATGCGAATGCGTATCGTGTCCAAGAAGAGGCAGCTTTGAACCATATGAATGTTCGTGTCGTTCCAAGTGTTAGAGATACACTGCGTTATCCTGTAAATAAATTATTATTTGCTGCTGCACCAGACTATCTTGCAGATATTGAAATGGAATTTAAGAGACCGTTTGTTGGACAGTTAAGCATTTATCGTTCGGCGCCATTTTATTTAGAAGTTATGGCGACTGGAATTGATAAAGCACGCTCTATGGAGCGTCTTGCGAAACATATGAGAATTGACCGAAATCAGATTATTGCGTTTGGAGATGGCTACAATGATCTAACTATGATAGAATATGCTGGTGTTGGAATTGCAATGGGCAATGCAGTAGACGAATTAAAAAAGAAGGCAGATGGAATTACAGCTAGTAATGATGAAGATGGAATTGCATTGGCATTGGAAGAATATTTTCTGGATTAGAGAAGGGATTATTAGGCAAGATGGAAAAAAATCACATGCGTTATTTAGGATTTTTGCTGGGAATTAGCGCTGTTTTGTTTGTTATGGCAGGATGCGGCATTTCCAGGGAATATCAAGAAAAACAATTTTTAGCTATGGATACTTTAATATCTGTAGCGCTATCTGGAACAGAAGAAGATGTACAGCAGATTCAGACAATAATAAATGAACTGGAAAATAAAGTGTCTACAACAAATCAAAGTTCGGAGCTTTATCAAATCAATCATCGTACAACGGATACGGTTATGGTCTCTGATACAGTGGCACAATTATTGCAAGAAGAACTGGAAATTTCTGAAACAACAAATGGTGCATTAAATCCAGCATTATACCCGATTAGCTTGGCATGGGGATTTACAACGGAAAATAAAAGAGTGCCGTCAGAACAGGAACTGGCGGAACTTTTGCCGAAAACAGACTGGAGACAAATTCAGTTGTCGGGAAATCAGTTGACACTTATGAATGGAATGGAATTAGACTTTGGAGCAACTGCAAAGGGATTTGCCTCGGACCTTTGCGCCGCTTATTTGAAAGAACAGGATGTGGAAAGTGCATTGCTGGATTTTGGAGGTAATGTATATACGATTGGTGATAATAAAGAAGGAAAGAAGTGGAGAATTGGAATTCGAGATCCCTGGGATGAAACGGCACAAAATTTTGCAGGCGTATTGGAAGATACAAATGAGGCAGTAGTAACGAGCGGTAATTATGAACGTTATTTTGAGCAAGATGGGATTCGTTATCATCATATTATGGATGGAACAACAGGAATGCCCGCTCAAAGTGGATTGGTATCCGTTACGGTTATATCTGAAAGCGGAGTGAAGGCAGATGGACTCTCTACAGCTCTATTTGTAATGGGATTGGAGCAGGGCATTGAATATTGGAGACAGCATGGTGGGTTTGAAGTAATTTTTATTACTGAAAATGGAGAACAATATTATACAGAAGGGCTAATAGGGCGCTATGAACCATCTTCAGAAAAGAAAGCAGAGGTAATTGATCGGTGAAGCAGTTTTCAATCATAAAGAAAAAAGAATTTATTGTATGGGGAATTCTTTTCGTTATCGTTGCGACGATTTTTATTGGGATGAAATTCATGCAAAAACAGGGAGATTTAGTTGTTATGTCGGTAGGAAATGAAGTAATTCAAACGCTTTCCTTAGAACAGGAACAGATTGTGCAAATAGAAGGAGAAAATGAGAACTGGGTAAAGTTACAAATTAAAGATGGCAGTGCAGATGTGATCGAAGCTTCCTGTCCTGACCAAATTTGTGTAAACCATTATGCGATATCCAAAGAGGGGGAATCGATTGTATGTTTACCAGCTAAAATTGTAATTCAGATAGAAGGAAAGAAAAATGAAGCGAAATGAAAAGATTGCATGGATGGCAATGTTATTGGCGTTAGCATTTGTATTAAGCTTTTTGGAACGAATGCTTTCGTTTGAAATTCCTGTGCCAGGTGTTAAACTGGGATTGGCAAATTTGGCAGTGTTGATGGCAATTTATACATTGGGTGTGAGGGGAGCTCTTATCATATCGTTATCCAGAATTTTTTTAGATGGAATGACGTTTGGTAATGCTTATCGTATGATGTACAGCCTGGCGGGGGGAATTCTCAGTTTTATAATTATGTATATGGGGAAAAGATGGAATTGGAGTGTTATGTCAGTTAGTATGGCAGGAGGGCTTTGTCATAATATTGGGCAAATTGCAGTGGCAGTGGCAATTTTAAGAACACCAGAACTGATTGCATATTTACCAGTACTAATTTTAGCTGGAATTGCAACGGGCGCAGTGAATGGTCTGTTATGTGGAATGATTATGAGATCATTTGAACGGATTAGAAGAAAAACATTGTAGAAAATTTATAATAAAAAAGAAATATCAGAACAAAAAACATACAAAAAACACAAAAAATTTATAAAAACTTTAAAGAGATAAGAAAAACATTAGAAAAACGTAAGAAAATTGATAAGTTCTATTCATAACATGGACATAAACCGCATATATAGTAAGAGTAATAAAAATAAGGACATGCTAGCAGAAAATATGCCGTTACAAAATGCGGTATTAGGAGGTAAGAATGGAATATATGGCATATGGAATTTATTACGAACGTTATGAAGATATGAGCTTAAATAAATATCAGAAGTTTATGATAAACTTAGCTTTAAGACAGGATTGTGAAATGTTAGAATCTGTGTATACAAGAAAACTTATCTATCAAAAACCACAGGAAAAAAAGATGGAGGATAGTTTGGAGTATCAGATTATTATGAAAAATGGAGATACAAAGCATATGCATCTTGTAGCCAGAAGAAAACAGGATGGAGCAATCTGCAAAAAATCTGTGTGGTTATTAAAAGAAGACTGTGAGCGAATTCTAAATGGAGAAATTGATTGGATTAAAGAGGAAAATAATGTGGCACTTTATGATTTCTATTATTATTTAAAAGAAGGTTATCAACCTCAAAGAATGACAGAAAGCAAAAGTCAGATTTTGGATTTCCCTGGCAGTAATCATTGTATTCTTATCCAAACTTCAAAACGCTTATTGGAAGCTTCGCCAGAAGACTTTTTAGTAAAAAAACTGGATGGTCAGGAACTTATTAAGCCAGGAAAAGTACATATTATTTATCGAACCGAATATACGTTTCCAGAAGGGGCGATGCGGATGATGAATATGGTTAGTAATCCAGAAATTCGTTATGTATTATAAAAAAATGGAGCTTCTCAAATGAGAAAGCTCCATTTTTTAGTCATTATTCTTTTTCCAAATTTTTTTGAGCGGTGGCAAGCATTAATTTAATTCGGTTTAATTGGTTTACTTCTGATGCACCTGGATCATAGTCTACAGCGATGATATTGGAGTTTGGGTATTGATGACGAAGTTCTTTGATAACACCTTTTCCCACAATATGATTTGGAAGACATCCAAATGGCTGTGTACATACGATATTGTTTACTCCGCTATGGATGAGTTCTAACATTTCTCCTGTTAGGAACCAACCTTCCCCTGTTTGATTTCCGAGAGATACAAATGGATCTGCCATTTTTGCAAGCTGTTCGATGGTACTTGGCGGATCAAAATGACGGCTTTTTTCTAATTCTCGTTTTGCAATGCCACGGAAGTATTCTAAAAATGCAATACCGATATTACAAAGCCTTGCAGTAGAAGTTTTCATACCAAGCTTATCTGCTTTGAAATTCGAATTGTAGAAACAATAGAGTAAGAAATCAAGTAAATCTGGCATAACTGCTTCAGCGCCTTCTTTCTCTAAAAGATCTACGATATGATTGTTGGCGGTAGGTAAAAACTTAACTAAAATTTCTCCAACAACTCCAACACGTGGCTTTTTCTTATCTAATACAGTTAAATCATCGAATTCACGGATAATACCACGGATATTGCGGTTAAACTCAAACTTACTGCCCATACCTGGTTTGCTAAGAGATTGAATACAGATCTTTTTCCATTTCTCATGTAATTGATTTGCAGAACCTGGAATTGCTTCGTAAGGACGAGTTCGATAGAGTACTCTCATAAAGACGTCTCCGTATACAACTGCCTGAAGTGCTTTCCAAAGCATTTTTGGAGTAATGCGGAATCCAGAATTGCTCTCCAGTCCAGCTAAATTTAAGGAAATAACTGGAATATGACCCATGCCCGCCTTTTCCAATGCTCTTCGAATAAATCCAATGTAGTTGGAGGCACGACATCCGCCGCCAGTTTGACTCATAAAAATGGCGATGTGATTTAAGTCATATTTTCCAGATAGCAGAGCATCCATGATTTGACCTACTACAATTAAAGATGGATAACAAGCATCGTTATTTACATATTTTAGACCAATATCAATGGAGTGTTTGCTTTCAGGAAGCACAACGACATGATAACCACAGGAATGGAATGCTGGCTCCAATAAGTCAAAGTGAATTGGAGTCATTTGAGGACAAAGAATGGTATAATTCTTTCTCATCTCTTTCGTAAATTCAATACGATTATAGGCAGAAGATACAACTTTTGGTTCAATATGTTTTTGATCTCGAACACGTAATGCTGAAATCAAAGAACGAATACGAATACGTGCCGCACCGAGGTTATTGACCTCATCAATTTTTAAAACGGTATAGATTTTACCCGATTTGGTTAAAATATCATTAACGCCGTCGGTTGTAACTGCATCCAAACCGCATCCAAAGGAGTTTAACTGAATCAAATCTAAATTCTTTTGGGTACGAACAAATTGAGCAGCTGCATATAAACGAGAATGGTACATCCATTGATCCATAACAATTAATTTACCATCAAGTTTACCAAGATGGGAAACAGAATCTTCCGTCAATACAGCAATTCCATAAGAAGTAATTAATTCTGGAATACCGTGATTAATTTCTGGGTCGATATGGTAAGGACGTCCAGCTAATACGATGCCACGCCGGCCAGTTTTTTCCAAGTATGCCAGCGTTTCTTCTCCTTTTTTAGCGATATCCTGACGTACATTCATTAATTCCATCCATGCGGCGTGAGCAGCTTTTGTAATTTCTTCCTTACTAATTCCAAACTTAGCAGTAAACTCTTCCACAAGACGTTTTGTTAGGATTTCCTCATTAGTGAAAGCGAGGAATGGGTTCATAAAATCTACATGCTCCGTTTTTAACTCTTCTACATTGTTTTTTATGTTTTCCGCATAAGAAGTAACGATTGGACAATTGTAGTGATTTTGTGCCGTTTCTGATTCAGTGCGTTCATAAGGAATACAAGGATAAAAAATGAATTTAATGCCTTTGCGAATTAACCATGTAACATGTCCGTGAGCAATTTTCGCTGGGTAACACTCTGATTCACTTGGAATGGATTCAATACCTAGCTCGTAAATCTTACGGGTTGACTGTGGAGAGAGAACAACGGAAAAGCCAAGTTCACGGAAAAATACTGCCCAAAATGGATAGTTTTCATACATATTTAAAACTCGAGGAATTCCAACGGTACCACGTGGAGCTTGTTCCAATGGTTTATAATTAAAAGTACGATTGTATTTATATTCAAATAAGTTTGGAATATTCTTTTTATTTTTTTCTTTTCCAAGACCTTTTTCACAGCGATTTCCTGTTATGTACTGATTACCATTGCTGAAACGATTGATTGTAAGTAAGCAATGATTCGTACAACCCTGACAACGGGTTAGTTTGGTTGTATATTTCATAGATAAGATATCGTTGATGGAAAGCATGGTCGTCTGCTTTTCTGGAGAATAGCGTTCTCTAGCTACAAGAGCAGCACCGAACGCTCCCATAATTCCAGCAATATCGGGACGAATTGCTTCACAATTTGCAATACGTTCAAAACTTCTCAGTACGGCGTCATTATAGAACGTGCCGCCTTGGACAACGATATGTTTACCAAGGTCTTTGGCATCTGTAATTTTAATTACTTTATATAATGCATTTTTAATGACGGAATAAGCCAAACCAGCGGAAATATCGGAAACTTGAGCACCTTCTTTTTGGGCTTGTTTTACGTTAGAATTCATGAATACAGTACAGCGAGTTCCAAGGTCAATTGGATTTTGGGCAAAGAGTGCAGCTTTGGCAAAATCGATAATGGTATAATTTAATGATTTTGCAAATGTTTCAATAAAAGAACCACATCCAGAGGAACAAGCTTCATTTAGTTGTACACTGTCAACGGTATTGTTTTTGATTTTTATGCATTTCATATCCTGTCCGCCGATATCCAGAATACAATCGACATCTGGTTGGAAAAAAGCAGCGGCGTAATAATGAGCAACGGTTTCTACTTCGCCTTCATCCAACATAAGGGCAGCTTTAATTAAAGCCTCTCCATATCCAGTAGAACAGGAATAGGCAATATGAGCCTCTTCAGGAAGCCGTTCATGAATCTCACGAATTGCATGTACGGTAGTGGAAAGAGGACTTCCATTATTATTGCTGTAAAAAGAATAGAGTAAGGAACCGTCTTCTCCAACAAGAGCTACCTTTGTGGTTGTAGAGCCAGCATCAATTCCGAGGAAACAGTTTCCTTTATAAGTTTTTAAATCTCCCTTTTTTACGCAATGCTGATTATGACGTTTGGTGAATGCCGCATAATCTGCCTCATCTCTAAATAAAGGTTCCATACGTTTTACTTCAAAATCCATTTTTACGCCTTTACTGAGACGTTCACATAAAGTATCAATGGAACAAAGAACATTGGATTTATGATTCATAGCAGCACCAATGGCGGCAAAAAGATGGGAATGTTCTGGAGCAATAATTGCATCTCCTTTTAAATCAAGGGTGCGAATAAATGCCTGACGAAGTTCAGATAGAAAGTGTAATGGACCTCCAAGAAATGCCACATTTCCACGAATTGGTTTACCACATGCAAGACCAGAAATCGTTTGATTTACAACTGCTTGAAAAATAGACGCAGATAAATCTTCTTTTGTGGCGCCTTCATTAATTAATGGCTGAATGTCTGTTTTTGCAAATACACCGCAGCGTGCAGCAATTGGATAAATTGCTTTATAATTTTTCGCATATTCATTTAATCCAGCAGCATCTGTCTGTAAAAGAGAAGCCATCTGATCAATGAAAGAACCCGTCCCGCCTGCGCAGATACCGTTCATACGCTGATCTACGCCTCCGGTAAAATAAATAATTTTTGCATCCTCACCGCCAAGCTCAATTGCTACATCGGTATGAGGAGCGTAGTCTTGCAAACTGGTAGCTACGGAAACAACTTCCTGTACAAATGGAATATCTAAATGTTTTGCAAGGGAAAGACCACCCGAACCAGTGATCATAGGTGCAAGAGTAATCTGTCCGAGTTTTTCTCTTCCCTTTTTTAATAATGTGGCAAGAGTTTCTTGTATATTAGCATAATGTCGTTCATAATCTGAAAATAAGATATGGTTATCCGTATCGAGAATGGCAATTTTAACTGTTGTAGAACCAATGTCGATACCGAGTGGGTAATAGTTGCTTTGATTGTTCTGCAATCTTGCTACCTCCTTTGTTTCAGTAAAATGGATTTGGGTATTCCAATTTGTTTATTGATTTTTATATAAATAAAGTAGAAAGAACTATTATTACATAAATAGCCTTAGTTATAACTGACTGACTGTAATATTATATGTCTTTTTATGACAAAAAGCAACTCAAAGAAAGGTAAAAAATTTATGAAAGCTTAAGAAAAAATTTTATAATAATGCCAAATTATGCGGATCACATTTATGAAAATTATATAATTAAAATAGAACTAA
The DNA here is from genome assembly GCA_018712075.1 of Candidatus Fimimorpha faecalis. Taxonomy (GTDB): domain Bacteria; phylum Bacillota; class Clostridia; order Lachnospirales; family Lachnospiraceae; genus Fimimorpha; species Fimimorpha faecalis. Next base: position 4,052 of record DVHN01000085.1, on the reverse strand, counting down.
TTTTATTGAACGAATCGATTGTTTTTAAAAAATAGGTGAATATGAACGAAAGATAGAAATTATTGCATTAAAAATCCTTTTAATTTGAGCATTTTGTATAGAAAAGATGAAGATTTAGTAATAACAGAAAAGAATGAGAAAATTATTTGTTAAAATAGAATAAACTTTTCGTTGAGTGGGGAAAATTGTTTGACAAAAGAATAAGGAGAAACTATAATGAAAAAAGAAATAAAGTCATAAGGAAGGTTTTTTAATGAAATGGATCGATAAGATGCAGCGTAAATTTGGAAGATATGCGATTCCAAATTTGATGAATTACATTATTATTTTAAATGTAATTGGATTTGTGTTATATATGTTGAATCCAATCTTTTTAAGTTTTATAAATTGGGATATGGATTTGATTTTAAGAGGACAAATCTGGCGATTGGTTTCTTTCCTGCTTATGCCCCCTTCAACGAACTTACTTAGTTTGCTGTTATTCTGTTTCGTTTATAGTATGATCGGTAATACGTTAGAGAGGATTTGGGGTTCGTTTCGTATGAATCTCTATTTGTTTACTGGAATTTTAGGCCATATATTGGCGGGAATATTAATCTACTTTATTGCAGATTTTAATGTGCAGCTGAGTACGGTTTATTTGAACTCTTCCTTGTTTTTTGCCTTGGCTGCAACATTTCCAGATGCACAGTTCTATTTATATTTTGTGATTCCAATTAAAGCAAAATGGATGGCAATACTAAGTGGAGCGATGTATGTATTTGAAATGATTCAAGGAAGTTGGAGTACTAGAATTTTAATTGTATTGTCTTTGATTAATTTCGTTATTTTCTTTTTGGGAACAAGAGATCTGAATCGGATTCGTCCAAAGGAAATTAAAAGAAGGCAAGAGTTTAAAAGACAGATTCGGCCAAATACTCAAACAAAGCATAAGTGTGCAATTTGTGGCAGGACTGAAAAGGACGGAGATGATCTGGAGTTTCGTTATTGTTCCAAATGTGAAGGAGCATATGAATACTGTCAGGATCATTTATATACTCATAAGCATGTTACTACAAAACATTCTTATGAAAAACAATAAACTATATTTTTTGTTAACAAAATGGAGGAACTATGAGAAAGACAAAAATTATTTGTACAATGGGACCAAATGCAGATAATAAGGAAATCTTAGCAGCACTTGTTCAAAATGGAATGGATATTGCCAGATTTAATTTTTCACATGGAGATCACAATGAACATTTGGAACGTTTGGAATTGCTGCGCAGTGTGCGAGAGGAATACAAAATTCCAATTGCAGCGCTCCTGGATACAAAGGGACCAGAGATTCGTACAGGATTGCTGAAAGACGGAAAGAAGCCAGTGCTTCAGGATGGCGCAACTTACGTGCTTACGACAAGAGACGTTTTAGCAGATGATACAATTGCACATATTAATTATGCAGGTCTGCCAGAAGATGTTGAGATCGGTAACTATATTTTGATCGATGACGGACTAATTGAGTTACAGGTAGAGTCTAAGACGGATACCGATATTGTATGTAAAGTAATCAATGGCGGAGAATTAGGAGCTAGAAAAGGTGTTAACGTTCCAAATGTAAAAATTAATCTGCCAGGTATTACAGAGAAAGATAAGAAAGATATCTTATTTGGAATTGATCAGGAATTTGATTTTATCGCAGCATCTTTTGTGCGTAATGCGGAATGTATTCATGAGATTAAAGATATATTGAGAGCTCATGGAAGCAAAATGCGTGTCATTGCTAAGATTGAAAACGCAGAGGGATTGGAAAATATTGATTCCATTATTGAAGCAAGTGATGGAATTATGGTAGCCAGAGGTGATCTTGGCGTAGAAATTCCTGCGCAGGAAGTTCCTCATATTCAAAAAACAATTATTCAAAAGTGTAATATGGCACAAAAACCAGTTATTACTGCAACACAGATGTTGGATTCTATGATGCGTAATCCAAGACCAACCCGTGCAGAAGTAACAGACGTTGCCAATGCAATTTATGATGGAACCGATGCAATCATGCTTTCTGGAGAAACGGCAATCGGAAAGTACCCAGTAGAGGCATTGAAGATGATGGCCCATATTGCAGCATCTTCTGAAAAATATGCAACGTATGAAGTATGCAGAAATCGAAATGTATTGGCTTCAGAACGTGTTATTTCAAATGCACTTAGCCTTTCAACGGTTTCAACAGCAGAACTGTTAAACGCTAAGGCGATTATTGCACCAACGATGGGCGGTTTTACAGCAATGATGCTATCCGAGTGGCGTCCAAAATGTCCGATTATTGCGATGTCGCCAAATCGAGACGTATTAAGAAAGATGCAGTTATGCTGGGGAATTATTCCAATTCAGGCAGTGAGAGAAACCTCTACCGATGAATTAATGGAGCATTCCGTAGAGATTGCAAAGAAAAAAGGTTTGGTTGAACCAGGAGATACCGTTGTTATTACTGTCGGTGTTCCATCAAAACAACAGCCGCCGCACCAGCTTGGTGAAACAAACAATATGCGTGTTGTAACGATATGGTAAAGTTTATAAATCAAAACTTTAGATGAATAGTTAGGGAAATGTCTGTGAAAGGCATTTCCCTAAAATGGATACAAGAAAGAGGAGACTGATTATGAAAAAGAAACCGTTTGTAACATTGGATCAGGTAAAAGAGATGGTTAAAAAATATCCAACGCCGTTTCATTTGTATGATGAAAAAGGCATTCGTGAAAATGCGAGAAAATTAAAAAAAGCATTTTCATGGAATAAAGGATTTCATGAATACTTTGCAGTGAAAGCAACTCCAAATCCATATTTAATGGAAATTTTGAAAGAAGAAGGGATTGGAGCAGATTGTTCTTCTTTTACGGAATTAGAGCTTGCCGATGCAGTTGGATTAAAGGGACATGATATTATGTTTTCTTCTAATGTAACGCCTGCAAAAGATTTTGAATTGGCTGCAAAACTTGGAGCAATTATTAATTTTGATGATTTGACACATGTGGATTTTTATGAAAAGATTGCTCCTTTTCAAGAGACAATGTGCTGTCGCTATAATCCAGGAGGAGATTTTACTCTTCATAATGAGATTATGGATACTCCAAAGGATGCGAAATATGGTATGACAAAAGAGCAGATGAAAGAAGCATTCTTAAAAATGAAAGCACATGGTGTAAAGCATTTTGGTATCCACGCATTCTTGGCTAGCAATACGGTTGCATTAGGATACTATCCAAAGTTGGCTAGAATTTTATTTGAATTGGCAGTAGAATTGAAAAAAGAAACAGGAGTGCATATTGCATTTATTAATTTATCTGGCGGAGTAGGTGTAAATTATCGTCCAGAGGAAGAACCAAATGATATTTTAGCAATTGGAGAAGGAGTACGTCAGGCATACGAAGAGGTATTGACACCAGAAGGAATGGATGACGTGGCAATCTTTACAGAGTTAGGAAGATTTATGTTAGCTCCATATGGTCATTTAATTGCACAGGTTATTCATGAGAAGCACACGTATAAAGAATATATTGGCTTAGATGCATGTGCTGCTAATTTAATGCGTCCAGCGATGTATGGAGCCTATCATCATATTACAGTTTTAGGAAAAGAAAATGAGCCTTGTGATCATAAATATGATGTGACAGGCGGACTTTGTGAAAACAATGATAAGTTTGCGATTGACCGTATGCTGCCAAAGATTGAGATTGGAGATTATGTAGTTATTCATGATACAGGAGCACATGGTTTTTCAATGGGTTATAATTACAATGGAAAGCTGCGCAGTGCAGAAGTTTTATTAAAAGAGGATGGAACGACTCAATTAATCCGTCGAGCAGAAACCCCAGCCGATTATTTTGCTACATTGGATTATGAGGGATTAAAAAAGTATAAATAAATTAGCGATCAAAATGATTCGTTTTCTGTGATAGAATGGTGCATGGAAGAGTGACTAAGATAGTCTGCCATGCACTGTTTTTGTATGACAGATAAAAAGAGATACTGGTGATAGCGTAACTTTACCTGGGGAATTTAACAAAATAAAAAAA
>DVHN01000084.1 GCA_018712075.1 Candidatus Fimimorpha faecalis | reverse complement strand
TATCCATATTTTTTGTATTTATTAGTCTATTATGTATAATCTTCATACTATATTTTATATAATTTAACTATTTTCAATCTTGTTATTCTATGTTAGTATAAATATACCTTTACATTTTCTTTTATTTTTATTATTTTATGTTAGCGCTTACATTTAACAACAGGAGGATTTTATGGATATTTTAAATCATTATATTGAGCAGCTGCTAAACGATAGTACTCCTCAAGCTCCAGCTTGGAATATCGAAAAGATTCGTGCTGGCAAACCAAATAGCTGGAATTATATAGACGGATGCATGATTAAAGCTTTGATTGAATTTTACAGTATTACAAATAATTCTGCTTACTTAGATTTTGCTGACGCTTTTATTGACTATTTTGTTCAAGAAGACGGTTCCATTCTTTCTTATGATCCAATGGAACATAATCTGGACAATGTAAATGCTGGAAAAACCTTATTTGAATTATACCGTCTAACAGGGAAAGAAAAGTATAGAAAAGCCATTGATCATGTATACAGCCAATTAGAAACACAGCCTCGTACAAAAGACGGAAACTTCTGGCATAAAAAGATTTATCCAAATCAAGTATGGCTGGATGGCCTTTATATGGCTCAGCCTTTTTATGTACAATATGAACTAGCCTTCCATGATGGTGCAGGCTGTGCGGATAGTTTTCATCAGTTTTACAACGTACATAAATTAATGCGTAATGAAAAAAACGGCCTCTATTATCACGCCTATGATGAATCTCGTGAAATGTTTTGGTGTGATAAAGTAACTGGTCTTTCGGATCAATTTTGGCTTCGTGCAGAGGGTTGGTTTGCAATGGCTCTTGTAGATACCATCGAAATTTTACCTGACTCCTATGCCGAAGATAAAAAGAAGCTGCAAGAAATGTTCCAATATCTGGTAGATTCCATGCTTCCTTATCAAGATCCGAAAACAAATATGTGGTATCAGGTTATTAATCTTCCTCAGATTAAACCAAACTATCCAGAAGCATCTGGTTCTTCTATTTTTGCATACGCCATTATGAAGGGTGCACGTCTTGGTATTTTACCAGCTTCTTATTATGAATATGGAAAAAGAGCATTTGATGGAATCTGCCGTACTTGTATTAAAGAGGAAAATAATACATTACAAATGGATCATATTTGTCTCGTAGCAGGACTTGGCAATAAAGATATGCGTGAAGGCACATTTGAATATTATATGCGTGAACCAATTGTAAAAAACGATGCCAAAGGCGTTGCACCTTTGATTCTCGCATATATTGAAACATTACATCAATAATCCATTTTTATGAATATTTATGATATTTCCAAACAAGCCAATGTCTCTATTGCTACCGTTTCACGTGTTTTAAATGGAAGCAATAAAGTACATCCTGCTACGAGGAAACGAGTTTTAGATGTAATCCAATCCAACGACTATACTCCCAATGCATTTGCACGCAGCCTTGGATTAAACTCGATGCAGACAGCTGGTATTATGTGTGCAGATTCTTCCGATACTTATTTAGCACAGGCAATTTATTTCTTGGAACGAGAACTACGTCAGAATAACTATGCCTCCATGCTCTGTTGTACTGGATATCAATTAGAGAAAAAACAAAATTATCTTCAGCTTTTACTTTCTCGCAATGTAGATGCTGTTTTCTTTGTAGGATCTAATTTTATTGAAGAGATCGAAGAACAAAATAATTACCTTTATCATGCAGCACAAAAAGTTCCTGTCTTCATTCTCAATGGATATTTACCTGGAAAAAATATTTATTCTGTACTCTGTGATGACTATATGACATCCTACGATTTAACCAGACGAATATTGGATTCAGGATCCAGCAATCCCATCTATTTACACAGAGCGCTCAGTTATAGCTGCAAAAACAAAAGAAATGGATTCCAAGATGCTTGCGCCAAACATAATCTTACATCTATCCAAGACCGAATTTATTCTTGCACAGGGTCTTTGGCAGAAACAAAAAATTTTCTTTTGCATTTAGAAAGAGATCTACATATAACCTTTGATTCTATTTTAGCTTCTGATGATGAATTAGCCGTTGGAGCGGTTAAATATGCACTCGCCAGCGGACGATCCATTCCAAATGATCTGCAAATCGCTGGCTATAATAACTCTCTTTTATCCACTTGCTGTACACCAGAATTAACAACTGCGGATAATCGAGTTGAATTCATGTGTATGACTGCTGTCTCTTTTATGATGCAGCTATTAAAAGGAAAAGAAATACCTTCTAAAACAATGTTCTCTGGCAACATTATTTCACGAGAAACTACAAAACCTTTTTGCAGCAGCTAATCTTTTATAAAACGAAAATTTACTCACTCATCTTTCATATTTCTAATTTAGAACATTCTTCTATGATAACCAAAATAATGGTGCTCGATCTTACTCGGATAAGAATCAGCACCATTATTTTTAATAGAATTAATTTACTATGAATTGTTCTGTAATATGAATTGCATGTTCTATTCCATCTTCTTTTGTAGCTTCAAACGTACAATTACAATATGGTTTATAAGCCTGAATTGCACTCAAATATTTCGGAATTTGAAGCTGTCCCGTTCCAAATGGAACTGCTTTAATTTTTCCATTTTCGAGTACAAAATCTTTCAGATGGCAATGACAAATCCACGGACCTAACGTTTCAAATGCTTCTTCAATTAACGCTTCTTGATGGTCAACATTTTCTGGCGTAATTAAGTTGGCAATATCTAATAAAATTCGTAAATTATTTATTGGAATTGCCTCTAACATCCGTCTTGCTTTTTTAATGCTGCAAAGTGGATGGTTAATTCCTGGCTCAATTCCTAAAATTATCCCCGTTTTTTCTGCCTGTGCTGCCATTTCTTCAATAATTCTCAATGCCTTTTGAAATGCTTCTTCTGTAAAGTTATCTGGTGTATATCCCTTCCCAACACTGCCAGTTTCCGTTGCAATTACCTCACTTCCAAATGCCCTCGTATAGAGCATATAATCAAAAAAGGTCTTTTTTAATTCTGGTTTTTCTTCAAATTGCATAATGTTTAAATAACATCCCAAAATAGAAATCGATAAATTATGCTTTCCTAATATTTCCTGCACATAAAGCGCCAACCCTGGCGATAATTTATCAGAACTTGTAAAAATATTTGGAAATGACTTCATTGGAGCAAATTGAATATGGGAAAGTTTTGGATACTTTTCCATCGTCGCTACAAATTCTTCCAATGTTTTGCCTGGTAAATCATGTCCCCTTACACCCAATCGAATCATATACTTCTCCTTTTCTTTGACTACTCTTCAATTAAATCAATTCTTCTTATATGTCTTTCATCATTTGAAAACTCTGTATGAAGAAATGTATCTACAATCTTTATTGCTAAACCTGCTCCGACAACACGACCGCCCATACAAAGAATATTGGCATCATTATGCTCTCTTGTTGCCTGAGCACTGAAACAATCGCTGCATAGTGCTGCACGAATTCCTTTGATTCGATTTGCAGCAATCGAGATTCCAATTCCAGTACCACAAATTAAAATTCCTTTTTCTGCTTCTCCATCCAAAATCGCTTTTGCCACCTTTCTGGCATAAACTGGATAATCGACCGAAGCAGTATCATAGCATCCATAGTCCTTATATTCGATTTGATTTGCTTTCAAATATTGGATTACTTCCTGCTTTAATTCAAATCCACCATGATCACAGCCCAATGCTATCATTCAAACACCCTCCTATAAATGAATTATTTGTTGTCCTGCCGCCTTCTTTAGACGATTCATAACAGCCTGACCAAATTTTTCTTCTGAAAAACTCTCGGAATAAATAATTGATACATTCGTTGCATCAAATGAGCGTAATACATCATATAGATTATGGGCAACACTTTCCATATCGCTTCTGCTTCCAATACATTTCACAATACCGCCTTGATATCGTTCCTTTGTTTCTTCTGTCGCAATAACCCCAACTGTATTTACTCCTCGCTCTTGAATTTGTCCATTAATAAAATGGATTACCGCATCCGTTTTGCCCTCCACTAAAATTACTGGAGCTTTTGGCGCATAATGGCGATACTTCATGCCCGGAGCCTTTGGATGAATGTCTGGACGCAAAACTCCCATAATCGCAGGATCAATTTTAACTTCCCCTACTATTGCCTCCAACATTTCCTTTGTAATATAACCTGGTCTAAGGATTGTCGGAACTTCCTCTGTTAAATCTATAATTGTAGATTCTACTCCAATTCCAACTGCACCCCCATCTACAATTAAATCAATTCTTCCATTCATGTCTTCCCAAACATGGTTTGCAGTTGTTGGACTTGGCCGCCCAGATAAGTTTGCACTCGGAGCTGCGATTGGAAGCTGCACTGCCTCTAAGAGCTTTCTCGCTTGAGGATGACTCGGCATACGAATCGCTACTGTATCCAATCCCCCTGTTGTTTTGTATGGCACACAGTCTGCTTTTGGAAAAATCAATGTCAACGGACCTGGCCAAAATGTATCCATCAATTGTTCGCCCACTTTACTTATTTCCTTCACAAGCGGACGAACCTGTCTCTTCTGAGCAATATGCAAAATCAATGGATTATCCGATGGACGCCCCTTTGCCGCATAGATTTTTACAGCTGCCTGTTCGTCCAATCCATTGGCTCCCAATCCATATACCGTCTCCGTAGGAAATGCAACCAATCCTCCATCTTTCCAGATTTTTGATGCCATTTCCAGAGCGAATGCCTCATTCTCTTCCATTTTTATTAACTTTGTATTTATCATAATAACTCGTTTCTCTTCCTTTTTTACTTTGCAAGTTATTTCCTACTCTACAAAGTGAACTTTACCAATCTTATTTGGCTGTTTTGGATCCATTGCTGGATAGCCCAATGCTGCCATACCGTAAACGACATGATCGGATGGAATTTCAAATTCATCTAAAATTGCTCTAATTTGCGGATCATCACAAATATCCTGTAACTGATTAATCCAAACAGAGCCGATTCCAAATGAATAGGCTGCTAAGAAAATATTTTCCAATGCACATGCGTTATCTTCTTTTCCAAACTTACTTGTCCTATCATTGGACGGAATAATCAACACTTCTGGTGCATACATATTATAATTTTCTCTTCCAAGCACTTTTTCAATTGCTGCTGCCAATTTTTGTATTTTCTCACGATTCACTACCACCGTAAACTTCCAAGTCTGGCGTCCCATTCCACTTGGAGCATACCGCCCAGCCTCTACAATTTGTTCTATTTCCTCTCTTGGAATTGGCTTTTCCTCAAATGCTCTTATGCTTCTTCTGTTTAACAAAGCTTCCATTACTTGGTTCATAAAAATTCTCCTTTCCATATGATATAATAGGTAGGTGATTGCGAAACTCTGAAATCCGCATAAAATCTAGCTTTTTTGAGCTTTCCTTTTGCAACTCTCCTCACTGAAATTTCAATTT
>DVHN01000083.1 GCA_018712075.1 Candidatus Fimimorpha faecalis | reverse complement strand
AGAATCGGTTTCAGAATGCGCTTACCGTCTGCAATGTCGCATTGGATTCGGTTGTTTCCGATATTTTCGGGAAATCAGCCACCTCTGTGATCGATTACCTTCTTGAACAGTCCGACAATTCCATCAACCACGAAGAAATATCCTCCAGACTTCTCCGTTCGCTTAAGAAGAAGTCTGAGAGTGTCATTGAGTCCATCGAGGGTTATCAGATGACTGATGCCCAAAAATATCGTATGCGTCTTGTCCACGCACATATGGATTATATCACATCAACGCTTACAGATATAGACTCTATGATCAATTCGTTGGTCGAACCTTATGAAAATGCTGTCCAGTTACTGTGTACCATCCCCGGAGTAGACCGCAACAGTGCGATCACGATTCTCTCTGAGATTGGTACGGATATGACACAGTTTTCTAATTCCAAACGGTTATGCTGCTGGGCTGGCCTGACTCCCGGTAACAATGAGTCCGCTGGTAAGAAGAAATCTGTTCGGATCACACGTGCCGGCGTCTACCTCAAACCTGCATTGGTACAAGTTGCCCATGCAGCCGTGAAATCCAACAAATCTCCTTATTACAAAGCCAAATATGAGCGCATCATGAAACGTCGTGGTAAGAAACGTGCCATCATTGCGGTCGCTCGGATGATCCTCACGGCTATCTACCATATGCTGTCTACGGGAGAAGCGTGGAATCCAACCGACCTTTACAAGATTGATATGCCTAAACCACTGAAAAACAAGCAGAAGGAAAAGGCTGTCAAACAAGCTATGAAGCTTTTAATTGCTGAAGGACTTATAAAAGAATCCCAGCTTGTTTCTTAACATATCTTAGAAAAATCAACCCTGTTTCAAATGGCTATTTGTCAATAGCTTGTTTCAGTGCGCCATTTTTCGGCTGGCTTCTACTTTCTTTCACACTATGGCACCTTCCGTATAATTTTACTCTATTATCGTATAATTTTCACCTAATTTCAAGAGGAAATAAAAATTATATGGATTTTAGTAAAGATTTCGGTTGTAATCATAAAAAAAATGACAATTTCCATTTTACAGAACCACTGCAAGGAAATAACAATCTTGGATAAAGATCAAACAGTATTAGCATGAGCGATACAGAAAAACGAGGTTTCTCTTGCTTCGCATGATAACTGGTGGAAGAGAGGAAAAGTTAGTTTTTCTGATGAGACTTGTATTGATATACATATGAAAAAATCGGGATTAGCACAAAAATTTTCATTTACAGAAAAGAAGGTTCGATGGGTTTTACTGTCTGAATTACAAATATCAGAGGAAAGTTCTCCATTTCCAGCTCTTAGCTAGATCATGGTTATGGGTACAAATATAAAATCAAAGAAAACTTTCCGAATTTAATCGTTTATAAAATTTAATTGAAATGGCAGCAGGAGAGTTGTACAGTGTCAAATATAAATTTTATCGTTTTGTATCGTAACATCTGGTGAAAGTTTGTTTCGGTTGGATAGGAAAACGAAAATTGGATAAGATAAAATGATAAAGAAAACTCTAAACAACATTAAGAAATAAACTTAAAGGAAACAACCATGGAGAATTTATCTTACGATTTAAATATTGAAGAAAACGACTTGTTACTAATTATTGACATGCAAAACGTATACTTACCTGGACAGCCATGGGCATGTCCAAATATCAAACATGCAATTCCATATATAAAAAAGAAAATCAGCGAATTTCCAGAGAATCAAATTATTTTTACAAAGTATTTGCCATTTCATCATCCAAAAGGAATCTGGAAGGATTATAACATTGTAAATGCTCAAATCAATTGTAATCCTTGGCTGAATGATTACGTAGAGGAGTTGAAACCATATCTAACGGATTCTAATTTTTACTCGAAATCCACTTATTCTTGTTGTAAAAACAAAGAATTATATAGAAAAATTGATTCCTATGAGCGGATTTTTGTCACTGGTGTAGTTGCAGAATGTTGTGTGTTGGCAACCATATTTGATTTAATTGATATGGGAAAGAAAGTTACTTATCTAAAAGAGGGAATTGCAGGAGAAAATGAAGAGAAAGAAAATAATATTATTACAATCTTAGAAGGACTTTCTCCACTGCATATTATATTTCATTGATGATCTAGTGTAGCATATAAAATCTGCCTGTGTGAAAATCCTCCCAGAGATAGTCCATACAGGCAGCAGAAGAGTATATCTTTGCAATATTAACGATTCCATTTCGTTTTAAAATCTTTTCTAAGCGACCAGTTAACAAAACAGTACCAAACGAATCCAATACAAAACAATATGATAGGAAATAAATTTACAATCGGAATACACAAAAATATAATACCAAAAAAACAATCCATCTACAAATAGTCCAATACATAAGAGACCGATAAAAACAAGGATTCTTTTATTACTTTCTGTTGTTTTCACTTTCTACTTCATAATTAATCTTAATTATTAAACTTTTGTCTAATTATCAAAATTTTCGAAGAGTTTTCTGCAATATTATGATGAAAAAATTAGTTAAATGACATTACAATCTAGCTAAATAGCACTATTAAATAGAATTTATAAAAAAATAATTGTAGAATTTAAATAAAAGATTCATAATGGGAGGATTATATATGCATTATAAAAGAAAAAAAGTAGCCACCTTATTATTAACATGTATTTTATCTTCAGCTAGTTCATCTGTTGTTTCAGCACATGCTATACAGCCTTTACAAACTGGGACAACAACATGCCCAAGAGATTCTTGTTATGGAGATTGTGGAGCTTATAATTGTAAAATTTATAAAGTGGTTCCTGTTTCTGTCTACTATACATTGAGCGAATGCAAACGGATAGTAAGAAACTATTCCAATTTTTCCACTGTTTCAGAATTTGCAGGGTATGCTGCTGGTATAGTAAATATTCCCGCAGGAATATTATTAGGAAGATTTTCTGGATCTATGTCAACAGCAAAAGCTTTTTTTCAGAAAGCAGTTAATTTAAACTGTGGTATCGCTATTTCATATGAGTGGGTAATTACAGACATAACCTCTTCTAGTTATTCTAGAAAATCAACAGTAGTATATAGGTAGATAAATATAGGGAGTGTTGCAAAATCATCATTAACAAATGATTGAGCGACACTTCCGCTCGTTATAGCTAAAAATCTGGAACTCTACTCAGAAAGTCAAAGAGAGTTCCAGATTTTTGACGTACTTTAATAAACCCCTTGATTTTTCTCATTTTTTTATACACTTTTGATTTCAAACAGATGGCTTCCTGTTCGGTCATTTTGGATATTTGCGTGCAGTTTATTCCGATTATATCCCAAGCACAGCAAAAGTATTTCCAGTTTTACTTTGGTTTTCCCTCTCAGCAGAAATCTCTGGAATCCATAGTCATTTTCTTTCCAGCATGGCAGATAAGTGTCAGCTTCCTTATTATAGACCATGTTTTCCCATTTACTGCTATCCTTCTTAAAACTCCTCTTTTTCCATCTCTCACACGTTTGGGAGGCTCTGGCCTGTTCCACTTCAGATATTCATAGCCTTCTTCGCTTTCATACCCCGAATCCGCCGTTACACTTGGATAACGGAATCCCAGTTTTTCTTTCATGGAACCAGCGTCCACACATCATTCTGATCCTGAAAAATATCTGCCAACACAATGTATTCGCTGTCTACTGCGATTTGGACATTATATCTTGGTTTTAGTTGGGCATTCCTCATATGGTCGTCTTTCATGTGAATAAAAGTCGCATCTGGATCCGTCTTACAGTAATTATTCCTTCCCTGAAAACTGGCCGTATGCCAGTCATAGATCGTCTGGTGTTCCAGATACCTTTGGTTTTTGCTTTTTCGTCTTCCTCTTTCATGTACGAAAATGGGCAATTGTGCTGTGATCGGTGCTTTCTGCCCAGCCAGTAGCCACATAAAGTTGATGTCCCTCCTACTGGCGTTTTCGATCTTTTAGGAAGTATGCATAGGTCAGGATCTTGAACATGGTCTTAGGGTTTACTGCTGGATTTCTGCCTTTGGCAGAATAAGCCTGATACAGCAAGCTGCAATCTAATTCCTCCAGTTCGTGGCTCAGCAGGCGGATAGAACTCAGGAACCAAACCTTCCAAATTTAATGGCAAAACCAGTTGATATGGTTCCCTGAATTTGGTATATTTTTATGGTAGTTTGAATTACCTGTCATAGGATTGCAGACTCTTCGGAGTCCTTTTTCTGTTTTCTAGCAGAAGGGTCATTGCAAAATAGACGATTTCTCGTCTATTTTGCAATGACCCCTATATTTGCGCAAAGCCATACACTAATTTTTATTTACTTTTTCTTTTTATTAAATACCTTACAATAAACGCTAAAGTAAAATAGATGATCATTAAAAAAAGATAGGCATTGGTTGATAAGTGCCATACTGTGTGTTGCATAATAATTAAAAATATAGCT
>DVHN01000082.1 GCA_018712075.1 Candidatus Fimimorpha faecalis | reverse complement strand
GTGAGAAACGGTTGATTTTTATATTTTATTCTTTACCGCTGATGAGCAAGTAAGGCATTTGCCTGGATTGCGAATACGGGCGGCGATGTCGAGAGTGCGTAGCACGGAGACATCGACTTTTATATCATGGTGGTGCCCGCAAAGCGGGCATGTGGGTTTGTACGATAAACCCGTCCACTGTGCTTGCACACATTTGACGGGCAAGTACAGCGAACGGCTTTGCCGTGAACTGTGCCAAATCGCATATCGAGTAGGTAGATGGAATCTTCTCTACTCGATTTATCCATGGACGCTTAAATCTGATAGAAAATAGAAAGAGTGGGATTAGAAAATGATTTATGGTATACTGTAAGAAAAAAGAAATACAATAAGAGAATTGTAAGAAGGGAGAATTATGAGAACGAATTTTCATACACATGTGAATCGTTGCAGACATGCCAGTGGAACCGCAGAGGATTACATTAATTGCGCAATTCAGTCTGGACTTGAGCAGTTAGGATTTTCAGATCATGCGCCGTTTCCTGAGGATTGTTTTGGATTACGTATGCCATATAAAGAATTGAATGAGTATCTGAATGAGTTAGATGAGTTAAAAATACGCTATAAAGGAAAAATTTGCTTATGGAAGGGATTGGAAATAGAGTATTTGCCAGAGTTTTATCATTATTATGAAAAACTGTTAGTGGAGTATAAGGTAGAATATCTTTTGTTAGGAGAGCATTACTATAAAACCAGTCGAAACGAAACGAAAAATATTTATGAAACAGACTTCACGGAGCTTTATGTGGATTATGCTAAGACAGTTGCACAAGGAATACGGACAGAGTTGTTTCAGGCAGTTGCACATCCAGATATTTTCATGATTAATCCATGGAATTGGGATGAAAACTGCGAAAAGGCAACAGATATTATATTGGATGCAGCAGTGAACTACAATATTCCATTGGAATATAATGCAAATGGAATTCGGCGTGGGATATGGGAGTTTCCAAATGGAAAACGTTATCCATATCCGTATGAAACATTTTGGAAAAAAGCAGCTTCAGCTGGGGTTCGGGTAATCGTTGGATCGGATTGTCATGAACCGAGTCAAGTATGGGATGAAAGCGTAGAACGTTCCTATCAAAACTTAAAGAAATTGGGAATTGTACCAGAGATGGAATTATTAAAATAGAAATTTGGGAGAGAAATAAAAGTTTAAATTTTATTTGATCTTTGGTATACAATTTATTAGAATAAATACAATGAAAAAACTAATATTATATGAGTTATAAGAAATATAATAGATGGAATTGTAGTTCTTGTATAAAAAGAAAATACAATTTTGCTTAAAAAATATGGAGGAACCGTTTGTATGGAAATAAGAAAATTTCTTTGTGAAATTTGGATGATGTATATCACAAAAAATACCTGTATTTCCAACAAAAAACCAATTGACAGAAAAACAGCAGGATGATATAATTCCTAGCAGAACGAAGGCGTTCTTATTCTTAAAGGGATAAGAGCGCCTTTCTGTTTTTATCAGAATTCTATTTAAGAAAGAATGAGGCTGCTCTATTTAAAAATAGCGAAAAAGGAAATTAAAGGAGAGATAGAGATGGCGAAGTACACCAAGGAAATGATTTTACAGATGGCAGAGGAAGAAGATGTAGAATTTATTCGTCTTCAATTTACCGATATGTTTGGTACATTGAAAAATGTAGCAATCACTTCCAGCCAACTGGAAAAAGCGTTAAATAATCAATGTATGTTTGATGGTTCTTCGATTGAAGGATTTGTAAGAATTGAGGAATCGGATATGTATTTGTATCCGGATTTGGATTCTTTTACGATTCTTCCATGGAGACCTCAGCAAGGAAAGGTTGCACGTCTGATCTGTGATATTTATCGTCCAGATGGAAGTCCGTTTGAAGGTAGTCCAAGATATATTTTACAGAAAGTATTAAAGAGAGCTGCCGATATGGGATATCAATTTAATGTCGGACCAGAATGCGAGTTTTTCCTATTTCATACCGATGAAAATGGAATGCCTACTACATTAACTCATGAAAAGGCGGGATATTTTGATTTAGGACCAGTTGATCTGGGAGAAAATGCTAGAAGAGATATGGTGCTCACGTTGGAGGATATGGGATTTGAAATTGAGGCGTCCCACCATGAAGTTGCACCCGCACAGCATGAAATTGATTTTAAGTATGCGGATGCATTGACAACGGCGGATCGAATTATGACATTTAAATTTGCAGTGCGTACGATTGCAAAACGGCATGGACTTCATGCGACATTTATGCCAAAGCCAAAAGTTGGAGTTAACGGTTCTGGTATGCATGTGAATATGTCGTTGTCTAAAAATGGTAAGAATTGCTTTGTGGATGCAAATGATCCATTGGGGTTAAGCCAGGAAGCCTATTATTTTATTGGTGGTATCTTAAAGCATATGAAGGGAATGACGGCGATTACAAATCCGCTTGTCAACTCGTATAAACGTCTTGTTCCAGGATATGAAGCGCCTGTATATATTGCATGGTCTGCTAAAAACCGCAGTCCGCTTATTCGTATTCCAGCAGCAAGAGGAGAAAGTACAAGAGTGGAGCTTAGATCTCCTGATCCATCTTCTAATCCATATTTAGTATTGGCCGCTTGTTTGGCAGCAGGACTGGATGGAATCGAGCATAAAATTATGCCTCCGAAGCCAATTGACAGAAATATATTTGAGATGAGCAAAGAAGAGAAGAAGGAAATGAGGATTCATTCTCTCCCATCTACGTTAAGGGAAGCACTCTATAATTTAGAACAAGATGAGTTTATTTATCATGTACTTGGAGAAAACTTTGCAGAGAAATACATTCGTGCAAAGAAAGCAGAATGGCAAGATTATACAATGCAGGTGACGAAATGGGAAATTGACCAATACTTATATAAAATTTAAAGAAAATAAAAATCAAAAAAAGGGGGAACGGACATGGATCGCATCGTTATTCTTTTTCCTAAAATGGAAGAAGGAAAGAAAATAAGAGATGCCCTGATAAGAAATGGCTATGATGTTGCTACAGTTTGTACAACAGGAGCTCAGGCATTGAATGAAATGAGTCTTCTAGACGGTGGCATCCTAATTAGCGCATATCGATTATCCGATATGTTTTATACTGAGATTGTGGAGTGTCTGCCCTCGAATTTTGATATTTTATTGCTGCTTCCAAAGAGGGCAGTGCAAAGTTATAAAGAAGAAGGAATTATGACGTTGACGATGCCGTTGAGTGTGTTTGAACTTGTGAATACGATTCATATGATGTTAAGTAAACGTTATAAAATGAAAAAGCAAAGAGCAAAACCAAAAAAACGTTCGGAAAAAGAACAAAAGATTATCAATGATGCAAAGGCATTGTTAATGGAACGAAATCATATGACAGAAGAAGAAGCCCACCGCTATATTCAAAAATGCAGTATGGATACTGGTACAAATCTAGTAGAAACTGCTGAAATGATTACAACGTTGATGAGTGATTAAAATAAATAAAAGAAAAGGCAAAGAAAGAGACTCTGCTTTATGGAACCTGACAGGAAACAGATATCACCGACTGAGAGTATCTGTAAGGGAAAATAAACAATAGGGAACACTCTGGAGCTGATCAGTCGAACCGAGTAGGCTGATACGTGGATACACGTTACGTATTTGAGTGGCATTTTATGCAATGCGGGTGGTACCGCGGAAACTTCCGTCCCGAAATATCAATTCTGATATTTGGGGATTTTTTTATATTCTAGAGGAGGACGCTGGATGGGGCAGAGGTATCCCACACGCAAGATCGTAAACGATCTTGAAGAGTCCTCATAGAGATACCTCTGCCCTATCCAGCTGTTTCTAGGAAAGCGAAAGTAAATCAAAAAGAGAGTGTTATAGAAGTATGTTTAGAAGTGTCGAATGCAAATATAGAAGCTGAGAATTTTATTTTAAGAAATGAGGAGATTGTTATGGAATTTTTGACTGGTTTGAGAGAAAGTAAGAGCTTAACTTTAAGGGAGTTATTGAAAGATGAGGTTTTGGATACGGAAATCATGACGGAGGGGATGGTTCACAGTATTCGTAAAATGGGGGAAGTTGCATTTGTTATTTTGAGGAGAAGGGAAGGGCTAGTTCAAACGGTGTTTGAGCCTGAAGTTTGTAAATTGGATTTGCATGAATTGAAGGAGGAAGCTGCGGTTCGTGTAAAGGGGGTAGTTCGAAAGGAGGAACGTGCTCCTTGGGGAAGAGAGATTCGTCTGGAGGAAATTACGGTTTTATCTATGCCAGAGGAACCGATGCCGCTGCCTGTTTCAAAATGGAAGTTAAATACATCTCTGGAAGCAAAGCTCAATACAAGACCGCTTTCTCTTAGAAATATTCGGGAGCGAGCAAAGTTTCGCATTCAAGAGGGCATTGGAAGAGGGTTCCGTGAATTTTTGCAAAGTCAGGAGTTTACAGAAATTCATACACCGAAAATTGGTGCGAAGAGTGCAGAAGGTGGTTCCAATGTGTTTAAATTGAGTTACTTCCATAAGCCAGCAGTTCTTGCACAAAGTCCTCAGTTTTATAAGCAGATGATGGTTGGAGTATTTGATCGAGTATTTGAGATTGCACCCGTATTTCGTGCGGAGAAGCATAATACGAAGCGTCATTTGAATGAATATATTAGTATGGATATGGAAATGGGATATATTGATAGCTTCTATGATTTAATGGAAATGGAAACAGGATTTTTACAGTATACGATGGATTTATTGAAACGAGACTATATGAAAGAATTGGATACATTAAAGATCGTGTTGCCAAATACAGAAAAAATTCCAGTCGTTCGTTTTGATCGGGCAAAGGAACTTGTATCAGAAAAATATAACCGTTCCATTCGCAATCCATTTGATCTGGAACCAGAAGAAGAACAGTTGATTGGTCAGTATTTTAAGGAAGAGTGTGGATCAGATTTTGTATTTGTAACGCATTATCCATCGAAAAAACGTCCGTTTTATGCAATGGATGATCCAAAGGACAGTCGCTTTACGTTAAGCTTTGATTTATTGTTCCACGGACTGGAAATCACAACGGGAGGACAGAGAATTCATAACTGTGCCATGTTGGAAGAAAAGATGGAAAAAAGAGGTATGACAGCAGAAGGAATGGAACTGTATCTGGATACGTTCCGTCATGGAATGCCGCCACATGGAGGACTCGGAATTGGATTAGAACGATTCACAATGCAGCTGCTGGGAGAAGAAAACGTGAGAGAAGCGTCATTGTTTCCACGTGATTTAAACCGATTGGAACCTTAAACGAGAGACTAGAAAGGAGATTTCAAATGATTGATGATGAAATGATGGAATATATTGGAATATTGGCAAAATTAGAACTTTCGGAAGAAGAAAAAGAACAGGCAAAAGCAGATATGCAAAAAATGTTAAATTATATTGACCAGTTAAATGAATTGGATACTTCAAACGTGGAGCCAATGTCGCATATTTTTCCAATTGCGAATGTATTTCGAGAAGATGTTGTAACAAATGGAGATGACAGGGAAGCGATGTTGGCAAATGCACCAAAGCAAAAAAATGGTCAGTACCAAGTAGCGAAAACGGTGTAAAAAGGCAGGAGGAATAATGATGAGTGGGTTATTGGATTTGACAGCTTTAGAGCTGGGAAGAAAGATTCAGGCACAGGAAGTTACTGCAATGGAAGCCTTGGATGCTGTTTTTGGGCAGATTGATAAAAAAGAAAAAGAGATTCACGCCTATGTAACCATTGATAGAGAGAATGCTTATAAGCAGGCACAAAAAGTTCAGGCAGAAATTGAAAATGGAACATTAACAAGTCCACTGGCAGGTGTACCAGTTGCAATTAAAGATAATTTATGTACAAAGGGGCTTTTAACAACGTGTAGTTCCAAAATATTAGGAAATTTTATACCACCTTATACGGCAGAAGCGGTTCAAAAATTAGAACAGGCGGGAGCCGTCATTATTGGTAAGACAAATATGGATGAGTTCGCAATGGGAAGCACAACGGAAACGTCTGCATTTGGAATTACAAGAAATCCTTGGAATACGGAACATGTGCCAGGTGGTTCTTCGGGTGGTTCTTGTGCAGCAGTGGCAGCAAAGGAATGTTTTTATGCACTTGGTTCGGATACGGGCGGGTCCATTCGTCAGCCAAGTTCATTTTGTGGTGTAACTGGTATGAAGCCAACATATGGTACCGTTTCCCGTTATGGATTGATTGCATATGGTTCCTCATTGGATCAAATTGGACCAATTGCCAAAGATACCGCCGATTGTGCAGCGATTTTAGAAGTAATTGCAGGACATGATAAAAAGGATAGTACATCGGTGGCAAGAGAGGCGTATGATTTTACTTCTGCATTAAAAAAAGATGTAAAGGGAATGAAAATCGGAATTCCAGAGGAATATATTGGAGAAGGATTAGATTCAGAAGTTCGGACAGCAATTTTGAAAGCAGCCGATGTATTAAAAGAACAGGGAGCAGAAGTGGAATACTTCCATTTGGACTTAGTCGATTACGCAATTCCAGCTTATTATGTAATTGCCTGTGCGGAAGCAAGTTCGAACTTAGCTCGATTTGATGGAGTAAAATATGGATACCGTGCCAGTGCGTTTGACGGGTTGCATCAAATGTATAAAAAGAGTCGTTCGGAAGGATTTGGAGCGGAAGTAAAAAGAAGGATTATGTTGGGGTCCTTTGTATTAAGTTCTGGTTACTATGATGCTTACTATTTAAAGGCACTGCGTACAAAGGCATTAATCAAGCAAGCATTTGACCAGGCATTTGCAACGTATGATTTAATTCTGGGACCAGCTGCACCGACAACTGCAATGAAAATCGGAGAAAGTCTTTCTGATCCAATTCAGATGTATCTTGGAGATATTAATACAATTGCAGTTAATTTAGCAGGACTTTGTGGTATGTCTGTTCCATGCGGAATGGATCGAAAAGGACTTCCAATTGGAGTTCAATTTATTGGAGATTGTTTCCAAGAAAAGAAAATGATTCAGGCAGCTTATACGTATGAGCAGAGTCGAAAGGAGGAGGCATAATGGCAAAGCAGTATGAAACGATAATTGGTTTAGAAGTTCATGTGGAACTTGCAACAAAA
>DVHN01000081.1 GCA_018712075.1 Candidatus Fimimorpha faecalis | reverse complement strand
TCGTTTCAAAATAGCAGCTAAATTAGAGAAAAACATAGCAGTGAAAATTCTTGACGAATCCTAATTTGGTTTAATTCTTTGAAACGCTTCCAGTTGCAAACGTTTTTTGAGTTCTCTATATTTACTTTCTATTCTCTATCGAAGATGCTATAACTCTTTTTTTATGTTTTCCAGCATTGTGTCTATGCCTATATATCCTGAAATATATTCTTTTATATACTAAAATTTCAGATCATTGTATCTGGATTCAGATGAACGACATTCTTTTTTGCCCTATAATTCTGTCTTACAGTTATTTCGTTATTCGCCATATTGTTTTCTATTCTTCCACGAAAGAATGACTCATAATATAAAATTCATCTTGGCTTGGAAGATACTTTTTTTCCAGCGGTTCCAGTGTGGCGTCATAGCGTTCCGCTTCTGCTTCACTGATTGCCATAACAGGGCTATCATGATAAATCCACTTATGACCGTCCAGTGCATGGGGACGCAGTTCTTTTACCATCATTGCGGCAGGGTATTTCCCATTTTCGATACAAACATTATATTTTTTACAGCTTTTGAATCCACGACTGACATAGTTGCTGGGGATTCTGAAGATGGCGATCGTATCATAGCCTAACTGCATGGCTGCTTGAAAGGAATGCTCCATAATCATTTTTCCATAACCCATTCTCTGATAAGCTGGAAGAATACTAACTGGACCGAATGTTAAAATATCTTTTTCAGCCCCGTTTTCGTCAATCAATTTCGCTTTTGTGTACATGATATTACCAATCACATGACCGTTCAGTTCCAAAACAAAATCTAATTCTGGAATAAAATCTTCATGTTCCCGCATGATATGGACTAAATAATGTTCCACACACCCTGGTACATAAAGATTATAGAAGGCTTGTCTTGTGATTTTCTCCACAACTGCCCAGTCTTTTTGTTCTTCTTTTCTGATAATAACTTTCTGTTTCATAAATATTCTCCATTCTGTTACCGTTTAATTGGCATTTTTTTAATCAGCTTTGCAATTTTTTCTTTTTGCAATCATGAAGCTTTCCTTTGACAGCAAATAGCCGTAAAGCAGCCACTAATATTTTATCCTTCGTATTCGTCATCATAACCTCCATATATTTTCCAACGGTACATTCCAAGATGATCTCTCCCTTCTGATGCAGCTTTTTTGTTTCGACTCATCGTAAATATCTTGTATTTTGGCTTTTATGGATTCTGTTTTCTGGTAGCTTCTGCTTTTTTAGAAATCTCGAGAAAAATGGACTTTTTTATTTTACTAGAATGCTGATAGCTTTTTTAGTACATCGAGTACATCCTGGGCATCATAGAGTTCACGTTTCAGACGGGCAATCTCTTTCTGCTCATCAGATTCGTAATTACCAGCGACACCGATAGGGAAATTCAGCCATTTTTTCAGAGTGATGTAACCTACATCGAGATTCTGGGCAGATCTACGAACACCAAGCTCCTTAATCTCCATGAAGTCTACGGGATTTCCATTTTTATTTCCTGTAATCGTAAAAACAGGAACGCCGTTCAAGGTTTGTATGACATGCTTCTCAATATTTTCTATTTCATCATATGATAAAAATAAATGCGTTGCTTTAACAGAGTTTTCCCATACATCTAATAAAAGTTGTATCAATTCAGAATTTCGTTCTGCTATTTCAATTATTTTTACTTTAGCCTACTCTTTAAATCCTGATTTATTTATAAAATTATTAAATCAAATCTTTATAAATTCAATTTCATTTCCGTGTTCTTTTATCATACTGACTAAATCATCCGTTTTCAGCCATATTATAAACTGCTTTATGTTCTGTAATCTCATATTCAATATTTTTTTTGTCAAGTATTTATAAATTTCTTGTTTATTCATTGCTTTATCTCTCTTTCAATCCAATGTTTTTGTACCACCACATCATTATTTCATTTTTCAAAACACCGCTGTTTTTAATAATTATTTTTGCAGAAGCAATATTATCTTTATGGCAATACATTAAAATTTTTCCAGTATCCATTTTTACACATTCATCTAAATCCAAAGAAACCATTTTGTTCCATAACCCTTGCCATATTCGTTATTTGGATATGCCAATCTAGTCTGCGCAAGACTTTGCATTTTTATTTTTCACAATAATCAAATATATGTAAAAGCTGCATTGTATTATCAGAATTACTTTTTGGTTTTGATGTATGCAATACCCCCAGTTTGTAAGTCCACCTGAAGCCTCTGGAAAAACAAATTTTTAATTATTGTTAACTGACAAATGTCATAACACTATCCTACAATTAGCACATATGGATCAAATGTATGCTCCTTTAACTGTTTCATGGCAGATTCAGGATTTTGTTCTTCGCTTAACCATAAGCTATATTTATATTCACAAAATCCTGATAAATCCATTTTAAAATTTGTTTCCCAGATATTATTCATAACCCAAGAGTATACGGGTCTCTGATTGTTCTCTTTATTTCCATCGCATAGTTGAATCGGATGATGCTGCATTTCTCCCATATAGAAAAGTGGTACATCATGGGATGCAATGATTGCTCCTCCTTCTGGTGACAGATAAGCCAGCCCCTCGTCTGACATATAAAATTCCATGCATGTGCCAGGAATTTGTTCGATTCCAGGTTGAAATGCTTCGGCACCTTTTTTTAAATAAAGACTGCTATTTTGGAATTTTAAGTTTAATGGTAAAAAAATACTTTCTATGTCGGAAGAAATGGTTTTGCCAAGTTCTAATTTAAAATCAATTCTTGGAATCTCAGCAAAAAATTTCACTTCAACATCTGCATGTATTGTTCCTGGCAGTGTATATCGGAAACGAAGAATTGTAAATATTGGTCCACGTTCTTGACAAATGATTTCTTCCAATTCTCCAATATACAATTTGGCGTGGCAGCCTCTTATATTACGTCCCATAATTCTGCGTTCTCGTTCTTCTGGGCATCCGCCAGTTATGTCATTTTTTCTTACTTTTGTTACCTCATAGATAGGAGTAAATATAGGAGCGACTCCGTCCCCAAGCAGTTCTCTGCCTGTGCGTTTATCAATAAAGGATAGAATTCCTTTATGGGGCTGATAGGAAAGGTAGAAAAATTTATTGTCAAAATAATATGGCAGATGATAAGTTTCGGAGTCATAGTTGTTTACAATATCTTTTACTCGTTCTGATCCGATATAACATTGACGTGTATTGATTGTTTCGGTAACTGGTTCTATTTGATGATATGTATAAATCTTTTCTTCACCTGGTTGAAATACATCCATAAAGCTTATCTTTCTTCCCCTTGGATGAGGAGAAACTTGACAAGGAATCGTTCGTCCTGTTTCATCCATTATTTGTGCAGCTTGAAGTAGACCTGTTTCGATATAAAATTCGACAAGCTGAGGGCAATTGGTTTGTGCTATATTGCAAACTTTTATTGTTCCGTTTGTCTGATAGTAACGGAGTGTATCCCCTTTTTCTTTTGCAATCTGATTTAAAATATGGGAAGCTGCTTCATGAGCTTTGGAAGCATAACTGTTTTTTCTCATATCAAGATTCAGCACCATCGTATCATAAGGATTGGTAATCGTTGAGGAATGTCCCCATGTATGTTCTGCATACAGCATTAAATTGTCTTGCGCTATCTGCCAGTATTTGGAATATTTCTTTTTTACTTCGTTATCCAATCGTTCACATAAATGATAGCGATGACGTGCATCACGATAATGTTTTACTACATAAGGGGTACTTCCCACTCCATTCGCCCACCAATCGGTTAAGTCGCCGTGATATACAGGTGCATTGAGCAGAGCAGGTTTGATTTTTTCATATAACTCTTGAAGAGAAACCATACAGATCTCAACTTCCTGTCCATATACTTTGTTATATTCCTCAATTGTATTCAATATTTCTAAAGATGGTGGGGCGTTGTCACTAAATACTCCTGAAACAGAGCAGATGAGGAAGTTATACTTGTATCCCTGATCCTCACAACTATTTAAATATTGAGTCAGATTTCTATGAAGCGTTTGAATTGGTCCATCTGCAATTTTTCCTGCTCCGAGATACGTCTCCTGCATATAATTGGTTGCTTGATTTGGTTTCATTCCTAAAACATTTCCTAAGTTATAATGTTCTCCATTCCATACCAACATACGCTTTCCTGTTTTACTTTCCCACCAGTAAGCACTCTGATTCTGGTAAAGTGGATACATACCATGGTGGCAATGGATGTTAGTATAAAGAAATTCTACTCCATGATTCAGCATAGCATCTCTGTATCCCATAGAAATCCCGTTAATATCTGCAATCATTGCCGTTTTCATCTCAACGTTTTGATTTGAAAAATATTCGGTCCACTCTCCTAACCGTTCATTATAGATTTCACTATCTAGTAAATCAGTAAAGTTTAAATAGTTTGCTGAAATTCCTAATTTTCCCTCTGACACAAGTTTACAGAACTTTTCTTTTTCTTCTTTTGATGCTGATTTGAAAAATTCTTCTACACAGAAAAGGGTTTCACAGTTCCAGCGAAATTTCTCATACTCTGGTTTTTCCATAATAGAAAGCACCGTATGTATATAGTCTTTTTGTGTATCAATGACTCTCTCTTGTAAGTCGGTATATCCAATATCGGTATGAGAATGATGGATAACATATACTGTATTAATTTTTTGCATATATTTTGTCCTTTCTTTATTGTCTCACAGAGGCGATGATAATCTTGATTTCCTCATTTTCTGGCACAATTTTATATTGTCCTACACTTGCTGGTACAATTACAGTTTCAGCATAATGAACCTCAAATGGATCAAAACTTCCGTTCACACTTTCAATGAAGGCATGACTTCCGCTGACGAGATTCATGACATGTACAGAATCTTCTGTTTTGATGATATAAGGTTTTGTCAGAGTATATCTTATCGTATCAATAAACTCTCTGTTATGGAGTCCGGTTCGTTCTGATTGATATCCAGTTCCTTTTTCTATGATTTTTTCTTGACTTACTAAATTGTCATAGACCCAATCGGTATCTCTATCCCATTGAATATTTTTCATTCCATGGTCAATATGTATCGGTCTTGGAAGCCCGTCCAGTCCAACTCTTCCCCAATCCCATAGTTTGAAAGTGAAAATATAGGGTGTGGCACTAATTTCCAGAACCATTGTGTTTTTTCCAGAACAGTGAACGGTTCCTGCTGGTATCAATATATGATCGTGTGGCTTTACTGGTATTTTATTTACATAAGTTTCTACTGGGAATTCTTTCTCTCCTCTTTGGGCTGCACGTAAGTCTTGTTCCATAGTTTTAGGATTTATATTTTTCTTCACTCCAAGATATACATAGGTTTCTTCTGTATCATCGGTATCTAAAATATAATAACTTTCGTCCTGTGTGTAATGCATTCCAAACGTATCTTGAATATATTCGGTTAACGGATGCACTTGTAATGAAAGATTTCCGCCACCCATTGTATCTAATAAGTCAAAACGAATTGGGAATTCTGCACCAAATCGTCCGTGAACCCGTTCTCCTAAAAGCTTTTTTGGACAATATAAAACCAAATCAATGGCAGGAGCTTTAAAAATTACGTCACCGTATTTTAAATTGAAACTATTTTCTTCTGGAACTCCGTCAAAACTCCAAGCAAAATTAGGCTGTTTTGGATCGAGCCCAAAGTTTGTCTGCATCCATTTGCCGCCCCATACGCCTGGGTCAAAATATGGCTCCATACGAAATGGTTTTTGGCTTACTTGTTTGAGTCCCTCTCGATATGCTTGACCTGTAACCATTTTAGGATGATTTTTTATTTCTGTATCTAATAAATAGTCAAATTCGGCATATCTGTCTTTTTTATATCGGTCGGATAATCTCCATTCAATGAAAAATCCTCTTTTGTATTTTTCTAGTATCGGAGCTGTATCATTTGTACAATTCCAATTTGGCATTCCTGCTCGGTATCGCAATTGAATTTCCCACCTTGTTAGACTACAATAAATCCAAATATCAGCTTTACAAAGAATGCCTGTACCTAAACCTATAACGATCACAACTCCAGAAGGAATTGCTTTTAATTCTTCCATTGCCCGTTCCAATCGCTCTCGAATAAAAAAATCTTCTAGTTTCTTATGGCATATGATTCCAAATACTCGGTCATCTGTAATATAGTCATGAAATTCTTTATTTAAAACAGTTTCACTTTTCGCATATTCCTCCATTTCAAAAATGCGTATAGGATTTAATGTCTTTGCGAGCTGTAATAATTCTTCTTTTTCTACGCCAGGGTAACAATCTAAGCATACAACGATTTTTTGATTCTGTTTGGATAACTCTGCTATACGATTTTTTAATTCCTGAACGATTTTCTCTTTCCCTTCCCATGCACTCGTCTCAAAACCTTCAATCTTTATTTCTGGGTGCAGCTCATAATTATGATATTTATTTAAAAAACTCATAATACACTCCTATAATTTTACTGTATATTTATATCGGTTTCCTGGATAATAACATTTGGAATATTCTAATATTGTCCCATCTTCCAAAAATGTTTTTCGGGTTCTGATAAATACTGGCATATACTCTGATATTTGAAGCTGTTCTTGAACTTCTTTTGTTGGGAGTGCTGCTTCAAATGTATCTTCACCAGATTCAATTTGAATTCCATGCACTGTATTTAGATATTTATATAAGGACTCTTTATAGCAATCACTATATAGAGGTAACTCTGTTATACTTTTTAGATAAGTTATTGTATATACAAAAGGTTTTCCTTCTACATTTCGCACTCGCTTAAGACAGTAGCATGGTTCTGTAAGTGATATTTCCAAATGTTTTGCTATTATTTTTTCTGGAATTATTTTTTTCATTTGGCAGTAGGAAGTCTGCATAGTAATATTATGTTTTTTCATTTCATCAGTAAAACTGATTACTTTGTTCATTCGTTCCTCTATTTTGTTATATATTACTTCCGTTCCAACACCTCTTTGACTTCTGACATACCCCGATTGAAACAATGATGCAATGGCTTGACGTACTGTTACACGGGATACCTGGTATATTTCCATAAGCTCTTTTTCAGTTGGAAGTAAATCTCCCTTACTGTATTCTCCCTGTTCGATTTTTCTACGTAAAATGGTTTCTAGCTGTACATATAATGGTATTGCACCTTTCTCAAAATTTAACATGTTATCATCTCCCTAATATTGAAGTAATTAATCCCTGCATCGTTCTAACTGAGGTTTCTGGTTCTATGTAAAGTTGAATGTTTCTTTTTTCACACTCGCTTTGAAGTGCCTCTCCAAATATATCAAAACTTTTGGAGATCTGTCCTCCTATAATGACGGTATTCGGCTGAAAACGATTTAAAAAAGGGTTTACAGCATTTTTCAATTCACTTCCAAAAATTTTCCATATTTTTTGTGTCTGCGTATTTTCTGAGTGATAAAGTTTTGCTAATTCGTAGCCAGTGATGGGATATCCCAGGATCTTTTTACTGATTCTTTCAAGACCTCTTGCGGAAATATAATCATCAATAACAGATTCATCATCTTTTTATTTTCTTTTGCATAAGATGGGTAGGAGCAAATATTATTTTTTAAATTGCCTCTTTGATCTGAAATACCACATTTAATTTCTGTTCCACCAACATCTAACAAAATATATACTTCCTCCACTCGTTTCACCTCTGCTTTATATATCATAATATTATAATGTTATAATATATGCATACACAATATATTTCAACATAAAATTTGGCCATTTTTCATATTTAGGAGATATATACAATATGTATTATTGATATTGCATAAATAAACGATCCTCCCTTCTATCTCACCGTTTAATTTTATGATTTCTAAAATAATATATTTTATCATGCTCATTAATTGCTCTAAGAACTTTACATGGATTTCCTACTGCGACAACGTTGGATGGAATATCTTTTGTTACGATACTGCCAGCTCCGATTACAGTATTATCTCCAATCGTGACTCCTGGAAGAACGACTACTCCGCTTCCAAGCCAGCAATTTTTCCCAATTACGATTGGGATGTTATATTGATATTGCATTTCACGCAATTCTGGAAGGATAGGATGTCCTGCTGTCGCTAAAGTTACATTAGGGCCAAACATCGTATTGTCTCCAACATAGATATGTGTGTCATCTACACAAGTAAGATTAAAATTCGCATAAACATTGTTTCCAAAATGAATATGTGCACCGCCCCAATTCGCATGAAATGGAGGTTCAATATAACAGTCTTTTCCAATTTCTGCAAACATTTCTTTTAGCAGCTGGGTTCTTTTTTCTAATTCCGTTGGTCTTGTCTGATTGAAGTCATATAGTTTATCCAAGCATATCGTTTGTTGTTCTAATAGTTCGGAACTATTTGGTAAATAAAGTTCACCATTATGTTGTTTTTCGTTCATCTGTTTACTCCTTATAAATTTTTTGAAGAAAGTTTTGTATCATCACTTCCAAAAATTTTCCCTGCTACTTGTCTAGGTATGATATAATTATACTATTAAACTATAAACGAAACAAGAAAATTTGAAAATCTCAATCACTGGATGCAAAAATGAAGGAGATATTGTTTTAGATACGGACATACCCCGTAGATGGTCCTGCGCCTATCTTTGCAATATAACCGCTTTGGACTAAGGATGTTAATGTGCGCTCCACAGTGACCTTGCTTATATCTGGGCACAGTTCCATAATTTTTTTCTTTATGACTTTACTGATTTTCTTTTATAATAAAATCTAACGGTTTTAGCAGCTATTATGACTACTAAAACCGTTAGATTTGATTCGTTATATATTGTATAAAATAATCGTCATGCCGTTATAATTTCCGTCAATACTCCCAGCAGCTCCTGATCTAATTCCATGGCTTGAAGCTGAGAAAGAAGTATGAGTTTGTCTTTGGATGTTCGAATCATTTGATACAGAATATCTTTTAAAACAAATTCTATTTCTGCTTGATTGAGAAATTCAAAGCAGCGAATAACGATGTCATTTTCTGTTTCTTGGATGTTCTTTAGTAAGATTCGGATTTCCTGTGATGGATTATTTGTTTCTATGGTGCAGCGAAGACTGGATGTTTCTTTATCATAAGAAATTCCCCCGCCTCCGTTTTCTCCTGTTGTGGAGATTATAACATTGGATTCAAGGAAGTTATCTGTGGAAGTGGTTGATGACGCTGATTCCACTCCATGGAAGATTACATTCCAAGTTCTTTTTTGCGGCAAAAGTTCCAAACATCCTTGTGGAGTTTCGATGATTAATTCTGCTGCATTTTCCTGATGATTCCAAGAGAAGTGAATTGGGGTCTTTACAAATTTTCCTTTTTTGTAATCTTCTGTTTCATTATCATCTTCATAAAGTACAAAATTTCCATCTGCTCCAGGATAAACATGAAGGCATAATTGTTCTGGATTATTTTGGATGTTTTTAAATTCTTCTGTCATAGGAATAATGGCTCCTGCTTTGGCCAGTACTGGGAATGAAGCCATGCTTCTATACAGATTCATCATTCTTCCGCCTTGGTATTTTAGTCCTGTAAATACGTCATAGTAACTTCCTTCTGGAATCCAAGCTTTTACTTTTCCTACATTAAGACGATCAATCTGAGGGGAAGTGATAGGGGCACACAGAAGTTGATCACCAAAATAATATTGGTTTGGTACTGCATAGGCTTCTTCTTTCTCTGGATAATCGTAATACATAGGAAGCAGTAATGGTAGACCTTCTTCATAGGTACGATGGTTCATAGTATAAAGATATGGAACGAGTCGATGTCTCAACTGAAGGAAGTCTTTCATCATATCTTGAATTTCTTTTCGATATCTCCATGGCTCTTTTGCATTAAATTCACTGCTGCTGGAGTGAAGACGCATAACAGGGGAGAATACTCCGAATTGAAGCCAGCGCCCAGCCATATTGTCATCTTTCACTCCCATCATATGTCCGCCGATATCATGGCTCCACATACCATATCCAATATTAGAAGCAGTAGCTGTGAAATACGGTTGAAAATTTAAAGAATCCCATGTAACAATAGTATCTCCTGAAAATCCTACTGGATAACGATGGCTGCCTGGACCTGCATATCTGGAGAAGGTCATAGGACGTTTTCCAGTTCTTCCATTATCTAAATAATGATAATGATTCAATACCCATAATGGGTCTAATCCTTCTATTTTGCTAATTCCTCCAGACTGCCAGTCTAGCCACCAGAAGTCAACTCCCTGTTCTTCCATAGGATGATAAATATATTCAAAACATGCTTCCAGGAAGTCAAGATTGGTTGGATCAAAGTTAACTGGTTGTTCGTTTTCCCAATCTACGCCTAATTTTTGTGCAATAACTTTATATTGCTCTTCACAAGCACGAATACCATCTGCTGGGTGGACATTGAGCGTTACTCTCATATTCTCATTGTGAAGCCATTTAAGAAAACCTTCTGGATCAGGAAATAATTCTCTATTCCAAGTATAGCCTGTCCATCCACTTCCATATTTTGGATCAATGTCTACGACATGCCAATCCATATCTACAACTGCTACAGAAAAAGGAATTTCTTCTTTTTCAAAGCGGTTTATTAATTCTTTGTATGAGGATTCTGTATATTTATAATATCTGCTCCACCAGTTGCCCATTGCATATCTAGGAATCATCGGGCTTTTTCCGCAAAGATAATAAAATGCTTTTAATGCCTCTTTATATTGATGTCCATATCCCCAAAAGTAAAGATCTTCTACTTGATGTGTTCTTGGTTCTATCCAGCCATCCTCTCTAAGAAGGAGAGAGTTACTGTCATCCATTAAAGAAAAACCATTTTTTCCAATAATTCCTCTATCTAAAGAAGTTTCTCCGTCCGCTCCATCCAGAGTTCTGCATGTTCCTTTTAAGTCATTAAAGTCTTGTCCATAGTACCAGATACTGTCGTAAGCACTGAAGTTTCCCATGGCTTGGATGGATAAACCATTTGGTGAAAATTTCTTTTTATTATAGATCAAATGAAGCATAGAAGTAAAGATTTCCAGCTGTTCTTCGGTCTCTTTGTAAGTGAAATTTACTTTAGGAAAATTACGATTCCATACGCATTGAGTTGCTCGATCTTCAAAAATTCCCTCTTCACTGTATTCTAGTCGTATCAATCCTTCTGTAAGTAAAGTAATTCTGTATTTTTCTCCCTGCAATATATTTTCTTTCAATGCGATAGGATGCATAGTAACTTGCCAATTTCTTTCCATTTGTCTCTCCTCCTATTTTGTACAATATTGATTTTTATATTATCCTTTTACAGCACCTGAAGCGATACCTGCAACGAAACGTTTCTGGAAGATTACATATACAATGATTACAGGGAGGATGGAAATAGTAGTTGCTGCGAATAATCCGCCGTAATCTGTGGAATATCTTCCGTTGAATAAAGTTAATCCTACTGCCAGTAATTGCTTACTTTCACTGTCGATCATTAAATAAGGCCATAAGTAATCTTCCCATACCCATAAAAATTGGAAAATGGCGATTGCTGAAATTCCATTCTTACATAAAGGAAGAATTAGTCTATGGAAGGTTTGAAATTCGTTTGATCCATCCATTCGGGCTGCTTCAATTAGTTCGTCAGGAATTGTTTCCATATTTTGTTTCATCATGAAAATACCAAATCCACTGACCATTACTGGTAAAATTAAAGATAGATAGGAATCCTGAAGTCCTGCCTCCATAAACATGGTGTATCTAGGAATAATCGTTACAGACCAAGGAATCATCATTGTCATCATAACAAATCCAAAAATGATGTTTTTTCCTTTAAACTGATATTTACCAAGAACATATCCGCAGATACAGCTTGTATAAACTACTAATACCGTTACAATTACTGCTATCATAATACTATTAGAGAAATATCTCAAGAAATTAAAGTTTTCCTGAAGGTTTAAGTAGTTGTCAAGAATAGGAACTTTAGGAAGAAGTGTCTGTTCCAGCGCTTCAATTTCTCCATTCGTTTTAAAGGAAGATAGCACCATCCAGACAAAAGGAAGTACTGTGACTACTCCCGCTAAACAGAGTACTATAAATAAAATCGCTTTTAATATTTTATGTTTCATAAACAAGATCCTTTCGTTTGTCGTTGGCGGAAACCCACTGCCTTTCGGTGGTGGGAGGAGCCTTATAAATTGTTGCAAGAACATAACTTTCCATACTATAATACACGTATAGAGAAAATCGTTGTTAATATAAAACTTTAAACGTAATTGTGAAAATACACTCTAATTATTTTTTCCTGTGAATTTGAAGGAGATCACAGTGAAAATTGCCGTCAGCACTAAGATAAACAGAGATATTGCAGAAGCATATCCGAAGTTGTATTGCTTAAATGCCTGGTCGTATACTAAGTAAGAACTTAAATAGGTGGAAGTTCCAGGACCGCCTTTTGTCATAACTAATACAGGCACATAGGCTTGTAAGTAAGAGATAATGGAAGTTACGACTACAAACAGCATGGTAGGCTTTAAGAGCGGCAAGGTAATATATCGGAATGTTTGCCATGCGTTAGCTCCATCAATACTGGCAGATTCATAGCTGTCAGAAGGAAGAGATAAAAGTCCTGATAAAAACAGAATAACTGCATATCCGAAATCTTTCCAAATGGTCATAATCATTAGTGATGGTAAAGCAAACTTACTATCATAGAGCCAGTTAATATCAAAACCGAAGATTTTATCAATTAGTCCAAACTGAGGATTATACATAATCATCCATACATATGCTACAGCGACTAAAGGTGTTACGGTAGGCATATAAAATACCGTTCGAAAGAAGGTTTTATGCTTTGTCATTTTGGAATTCAGTGCGTAGGCAATGGCTAAACCAAGGATGACACGGAAGGTAACTACTACGACACAGAACAATATAGTGTTAATCATTGATTGCCAGAAAGTAGGATAAGAAAACATTCTGATGTAGTTATCAATGCCTAGCCAGTTATAGGTTTGGTTTAACGGATTCCATTGATGAAAACTTCCAGCGATTACCATGATTACAGGAATCACCAAAAATATTGTCATATAAATGATAAGAAATCCCATAACTAAGTTTCTCATCCAAATTTCACTTTTACTTTGCAGAGGTCTTCTCTTCCAGAACATCTCCATCCCTCCTATTCTTCATAATATTTGTAGAGATTTTCGCTAGCGGTAAAATTCGCATTAGCTAAGTCTACGTTAATAATATCGTTGGCAGTTGCTAAAGCTTTCTCCATGCTTTTTCCATTATAGAGAATATCTTCTCCTGCAATTTTCATATTGGTTTCTAAAGTGGAAGGCATAGCTCCTGGCCAGATATATCGATCAATATGAGGTCCTACGGTTTTTACAATAGGTGTGTCTTTTAATTCTGCATTTTCCATAAGAATTGTTTTCGCAGGAATTAATCCGCCTTCTTTACATAGTGTGACTTGAACATTGTCGTTGGCAAAATAAAATCTCATAAAATCTTGTGCTACTTCCATTTGTGCTTCAGAGGCGTTTTTATTGATTGCTGGAGTAGCTTCGCCGTTATAACGGTAATAAGCGTAAGGAGTATCTTCAGAAGGAATTGGAATTTCAAAGTTTCCATATTCTAAATCTGGATAATTGATCTTTAAATTATTAACGAAATGACCCCATACAAAAGTCATAGCGCTTTGTCCTTGATAAAAGCTCTGCTCGCAATTGGTTCCAAAGTCTTTATCACCTACGTGATATTTTTCATATAAATCAACGAGTAGTGTAACAGCCTGCTTCATACCATCTCCATCGACCTGTGCTTTGGTTCCAGCTGTGTCAAAAAGATTGGAACCAAATTGATAATTCAGACCGAGAGCGATAGCGTTAAAGTATTGATTATAGTTGAATCCTGCACGAATCATTTTGCCGTTTTCATCAAATTCGGTGAGTTTCTGAGCAACTTCAATAAATTCATCCCAAGTGGTAGGAATGTCCTCTGTTGTAAGTCCTTCTGCTTCCCAAATTTCTTTATTGTAATAAACCATTCCAGTGGAAAGTCCATAATCTGCATAGTAGATTTTACCATCTTTTAAATGAGAAGCCGCAGATGGATAATCTGCAATAAGTTCTTGTGTATCAATGTCAAATGGCGCCATGTAGTTAAAAATCAAGTTCTCGTAGCTATTATGTACATTAAATAAAGTAGGACCGTCCTCACCTTTCTGAAGGGAAAGAGGTAATTTTGTAAAAAATCCATCCCAAGGATTGTTAATAATATTAATTGTAACATTAGGATGAATCTCTTCATACATATCGGCAATTCCTTGGAACATATCTTCTGAAGCCCATACCCACCAATCAATGGAAATTGGCTGACCATCGTTGACTAGGTGATTTGGGTCATATTTTACAGTGTTGCCCATAACTGCCATCCCCTTATCTGCCTGAGTATCAGTAACTCCTTGCTGTGCTCCGCCAGGGGAATTTTTTTCTTGACAGGCACCTAAAGAGAGAATCATTGCTCCTGCCAAAAACAAAGAAAATAACTTCTTCATTTCACACCTCCAAATAAATTAATTCGAATAACGTTAGCGCTAACATTTGCTTTATTATAACCCTTTCAATGATATAAGTCAATATATTTTGAAAAATTTTCTTGCAAAAATTGAATTTTTTTATTATAATGACGTTAACGATAACTATTTGGGGTGAAAATCTATGATAACTTTAAAGGATGTAGCAGAAAGGGCAGGTGTTAGTACCATGACGGTTTCCCGTGCCCTAAATGGAAAGAAAAAAGATGTTTCTCCGGAAACGGCAAAAAAAATTAAAAAAATAGCAAAGGAAATGGGATATATTCCAAATTCTTCTGCTAAAGCTTTGGCTTCTCATTCATCGAAACTCATTGCTGCCATACTTATGGATCGTGAAGATCAGCTAAATCCTCTTGTGGATTCTTATAATAGTTCTTTTTTCGGAGAGTTGGCTCGAGAAATTCAAAAAAACGGTTATGACTTAATGCTTCATTTTATCAAAGACTATTCTGAAATTAACTATTGTTTGAAATCTTGGAAATTAGCTGGAGCAGTATTTATT
The DNA here is from genome assembly GCA_018712075.1 of Candidatus Fimimorpha faecalis. Lineage (GTDB taxonomy): Bacteria > Bacillota > Clostridia > Lachnospirales > Lachnospiraceae > Fimimorpha > Fimimorpha faecalis. Next base: position 16,818 of record DVHN01000081.1, on the reverse strand, counting down.
GGATTTTTTGACGATAATATTCGTCAAATTCAAGAGGATAACCAGATTCCAATGGTTTTTACAGATAGTTATAGTACGGTAAGAAGAATTACAAATATAGGAATTGATGATTTCCATGGAGGAGAACTGGCTGCTAAATATTTTTTACTTAAAAATCACAGAAATCTGTCTTTTATTGGACCAGAAGCAATTAGTAATGGTGTTGTTATGCATCGCCTTCAGGGATTTTGCGATCAATTGAGAAGGTCTGGAATCCGTCTTGCACCAGAACATATTATTAATTTTTCCAATCAAAATATGGAAGACATATTGAGAATGCTGAAGAATAGTCCCGAACCAGTAACTGGTATTTTTACTACTGCGGATAACTGTGCGTTCGATATTTATGCGGCGGCCCATCGTTTGGGATATAAAATCCCCGAAGATTTCTCAATTATAGGGTTTGATGATAATTTTATGAGTTATCGAGTTGTACCTCCTTTGACTACCATTCGTCAAGATGTTTGTCAAAAAGCTCAATTAGCCTGTCAGATGCTTATGAAAAAAATTGAAAATCCGAAGGCTCCAGCCGAAAATATTATTCTAGATGTGGAGATGGTAGAACGGGAATCCGTGCGAGATTTGCGTGTATGAAAAGGAAGTTAAAATTTTTTGTGATTCTATCTATAAAAGGACAGAACGTTTTCCAATATGAATAAAACCAGTCTGTCCTTTTCTCGCATCGATGCTTGTAATAACATGAAATTATAGGTTGTTTAATGAAAGTTTACTGATGTTGAATATAGGGAAAGTTTATTTAAAATACTTCCAATATCATCATTGATACAAATAGATTTCTTTTTAATCTCGTCTGGTGCAAACGCTTCCCCGTAATTTAAGCTGGCATAAGTGGCATCTGGCCAATCCTTTGTCATATGTATGAATGGTATCTTTATTATGATTGGCGTATTTGCTCCAGTGCCCAGATCAAGAAATAGTGTTTTCTTGTTTTTATGCTGGTACAGGAATTCTTCATAATAGTTAGCATGAATGTTCCATCCATCATCCTGTACAAAACTGTCATCGGATCGGAGGTTCATGTTCATAGGCTTTCCACACTTCGGACAATGCGGGATTAGTTTCGTTGGAATGGACATTTTAAGGGTTACATTCTCAGGAAAAATTAATGTATGATCTTCAGCAATGTCGAAGCCTTGTGCTTTCACCATCTTGCGAATGAGGTCTTCATTATCATAGGTTTTCGGATGACAAGGTTCGCTGCATTGAAATAGACCGTAGTCTCCTTGTGTGTAAAAGATTCTATGCTTATCAAATCCTGCTTTTTGGAAACAATGATCTACATTTGTGGTAATAACAAAGTAGTCTTTCTCTTTTACCAAGTTAAGTAACTGATTATAGACAGGTTTTGGAGCGTTCATATAGCGATTGATGTAGATATAACGACTCCAATATGCCCAATATTCTTCAAGGGTGTTGTATGGATAAAATCCTCCAGAATACATATCATTGAAGTGATATTTCAGATGGAAGTCATGGAAGTATGTTTCAAAGCGTTCTCCAGTATAAGTAAAACCAGCAGAAGTGGAAAGACCTGCGCCTGCTCCAATAATAATCGCTTCTGATTGTTCCAATGTTTCCCGAAGTTTTTCAATACCATTTTTTGTATCGTAAATTCTAAATGGTCCAAACATGATATAACTCCCCTCTCGTTATATTTTTTGTCGTTGAAGCAAGTTTTTGTAAATATCAAAATCGATTTTTTTAAAGACGTTGAATATTATTTTCATTTTGCTATTAGTACGCTCTTTATATTCGTTGACCGTTTTCACTGCAATTTCTGCTGCTTTCTCATTTGGAAAATGAAATTCACCTGTTGAAATACAGCAAAATGCAATACTTTTTACTCCGTACTGTTCTGCAAGTGTTAGGCAGGAGCGATAGCAGGAAGCCAGTAAGTCGTTTTCTTTTTTGGTGAGCCACCCATGAACAATTGGACCGACGGTATGCAAGATATAGTTACAAGGCAGATTGTATGCAGGTGTAATTTTGGCTTTGCCAGTCTCTTCTGCATGGTCCTGTTTTTGCATGATTTCTTCACAGGCGATCCGAAGCTGAACACCAGAAAACGTATGAATCGCATTATCAATACAGCTATGACAGGGAACAAAGCATCCAAGCATTTGAGAATTCGCTGCATTAACGATGGCATCACAGCGTAACGTAGTAATATCACCCTGCCAAAGATAAATGCCCTTTTGTATAGGAGTTAAATCGGAAAGGTCCGTAATGCCTTTTTGTTTTATTTCTTCTTGTAAATATGCATCTTGTATTGTTAAAAAATCCTGATTGATAGGTTGTGGCATACGAATATTGAAAAGAGAACGGAGTAAATTTTTTTGGTCTTGTTCATTGGCAGGAATTTTTATATTTGAGTAGCTTGGTTGTTCACGAAGCAACTCTTGGATTAAATAAATTCGTCTTTCTGCTTGTGTCATTTTATCCACTTCCTTATTCGTTTACTTGGCGTTTGATTGCAGAAACAGGACAATGTTCAAAGCAGTTTCCACAGTGCAGACAGTTATTTTGGCGAATCGAATAAGAGCTGCCTTCTTCAATCGCTTGCTGTGGACATACTGTCTGACAGGTACCACATCCAATGCATTCGTCAGAAATTAGATATCCTTTTGGTTGGATCGTAGCATTGCCGATTACATAGCTTTCTCGAAAGATTGGGTTTACTCCGAGATTAAAATATTCTATGGACATATCCCGAATACAAAAAATGATGCCGATGCTGCGAGTATCTCCAGGATATACGTTAGAAAGATAAGGCTGTTCGTTAAAAATAATGTCTCTCCATTTTTCTTGTTCTTCCTCAGGAGCAGGTTTTACAGTACCAGTTAGACGGATCATTTCTTTATACATAGTATAACCGAGTATCTGCACTTTTTCGGTATCCAAAAGCTCTTTACAGAAGTCTTTTCCTCTGGCAGTAAAAAAATAAATTGCATCTGGTTCGTAATGAATGGCACTAATATTTCGCACCTGAGGATTGCCATTGTGATCTACGGTAGCAAAGGATAAAACGCCGACATATCCTAGTTTTTTCAGACAAGTTTGTGCATCCATTTGTTACAGCCCCCTTTCATCTGTGATTTCTTTCCAGCATTGTGGGTCGGGTGCATACATATTGCCGTGATAGCCTTTTGCTACTGCAGGACATCCTCGACAGAAACGCAGTAGCTCGCATTTAGAACATTTTTCAAAGTTTTCGTATATACGGTATTGATCGAATTCTGGACCTGTAAATAGGTCGTACAAATCATCGGTTAATGCATTTCCTACTTTACTTTCCATACGACGGCAAGCATAAACTGCACCATCTGACAAAATAGTTAAATGACAGTTACCACAGTTACAGCCATCATAAACATACTCGTCATCGGAATAGGTTTTTGGATCAAAAAGTCCTTTTTCATATTGAAATAATGTCCAAAGATGATCTTTCAGGTTGAAGGTAGTATTACAGCCTTCTGCTTCGTATTTTTGGAACTTTTCCCAACATTGTTCCATCATATCGTGGTATTCTTCTGGGGAACAGCAAGTATCTCGATCTTCCATCGAAGGACAGTAACGAGCAAATGCAAAAATGTCAGCTTTATTTTTAACCACTTCATCGATAAGCAGTGGGATATCTTTATAATTCCATCTTGACACGGTAGTCATAATTGCAACGTCAATTCCAGCTCTACGTAAGAGTGGGATGGCAGCCATTGTCGCATCATAAGAGCCAGGCTGCTGACGAATTCCATCATGAGTTTCTTTCAGCCCGTCTAGGGATAGCTGGTATTTACGGCAGCCATAGTGTTTTAGGCGATGACATATTTCTGCTGTTAAATGGAATGGATTTCCCATTAGAGCAAATGGGATGTTGGATAATTTGAGGATTTTCATAAGCGTCCAAAATTGAGGATGTAAGATTGGATCGCCGCCTGTAATATAAAGATACGGTAATCTGCCTGCTTTCTCACAGAAAGTCTTACAGTTTTCTATTACTGTTACCATATCTGAGAGATCCATTTCTTTGAATTTCGCATGGCTGCCAAGTGCATAAATATAGCAGTGCTTACAGCGTTGGTCGCAGGCTTCTGTTATGTGCCACTGAAATGCAAAATATTCCATTGTCATCATGGTATGCAAAAAGAAGCTCCAATGGAGCTTCTTTTTGTTGCAGTTTCTTCTATTAAATTTATTTAGTATTCCAATTGATTCAACCAATCAGCAATATCATCTGCGGAATCTGCTACGTTTCGTTCGTTGACAGTAAATCCATCTATGATGACTGTTGCGTTAGGTTCTAGTTCTTGAATTATGTCAATTGTACTAGAAAAACGACTTCCATTCTTAAATTGTTCTTTATAATTTTATTTTAAAGGAAATGATTTCTTGAAAGAAGTCTCAATTTGTTCATTAGATTATACTAAAAGGTTATAACTTATGTTTTAGGTCGATTGAAAAACTTACAAATATTTAACTTAAACTAGATAGTAGCTTTTCTGGGGGTTTTTATAATAAATAGTAAAAATTAGTATTCATTTATGTGAAAGATGGTAGGGCAAATGATAAATAAAAAGGAGATTTTCATTTGAAAGAGAATGTTTGTTTTCGAATTGAAGAAAAGTATTCTAGGCTTAGAATATCAGAGAAAAAGGTGGCAGATTATATACTTTCAAATATGAAAAAAGTGAAACAACTTTCGCTAGAGGAACTTTCCACAGTTTCAGGAGTGAGTCAACCAACAGTGGTACGTTTTGTAAAAGCATTGGGATTTCATGGGTATCGAGAGTTTAAGTATTACTTAGTAGCGGAATTGGCAGGAGAGGAAGAACAGAAAATCTCAGCAATGTATGGATATCCTATTTCTAAAACAGATCAAATTGATGAAGTACCAGCGAAAACGATTGCAACTACAATTCAAATTCTAGAAGATACGTTAAAAAGCATTTCAATTGATACATTCTCAAAAGTGATTGATGCAATTACTCATGCAAATCGGATTGACATTTATGGAGTAGAGAATTCAGGAACAACGATTAGTGATCTAGTTACGAAGATGCTTTATTTAGGAATTAATTGCAGATATTTTAAAGATTATTATTTGCAGCGGATTTGTGCGTCCAGCTTGGAAAAAGGAGATGTGGCAATTGGAATTAGCTATTCTGGATGTTCCAAAGATACTGTGGACGTTGTAAAAATTGCAAAAAAGAGGGGAGCAACCGTAATTGTGATTACCAATTTTTCAGATGCGAAAATTAGTGAATATGCAGATTTAAAGATTTGTATGACACACCAGCAATTTTTACATGGAGATGCAATATTTTCGCGAGCATCTCAAATTGCAGTAGTAGACATGATTTATATGGGAGTTATTTTAAGCAATTATGATCACTATGTAAAGCGTTTGGATCGTAATAGTAGACTAATAAAAGATAAGGCATATGAGTCAGAAATATAACAAGATTGGAAATAATAAAATAATTGGAAAAATAGGAAAATTAATGAATAAAAATAGAATTTGTAAAAAATTAACAGAAAAAATTGCTTGAAAAGCATAAAAAAATATGTTTTAATAGGTTTGGAAACAGTAGTTTGAAAATATTACAAAAAATAATATGAAACGATATAATATCCATGATAATACATAAAAAACAAATAAAATATATAAATTAATAGAATATTTTGCTTGTAGAAGTATTCAAAATATGGAGTAAGGATTCGTTTCATAAATTTTGTGTAAAAACGGTATACTGTATTCCATATGATAACAAAAGAAAGGAAATCATGAATGAAAAAGACAGTAACAAAGATAGGGTCACTTATATTAGCAGCAGTATTATTCATAACATTGCTGCCAAATTATATGCTTACCACGTTTGCTGCTGCCAATATCGTTTCAGGTGCAGAAGAGATCGAAGGGGTATGGGAGTATGTAGATGGCGAATACCAAGATGATAATGCTGGTGAAGTTTGGATGGGGGCAAATGCATATGGAGTTACATCGAAGGATGTAGGTAAGTCATATATGTTAAGTCAATCGGGTCTTGGTGATTTAATTGATACGACTTCTAGAACGTATCAAGAAGCGAAACATGCGATTGAGAATAATGCACTTTATACAAGTTTACAAGAGGTAGATGTTATGATTTTATATCTGCCGAATTGTCCATACTCGAAAAATTTACTGCCGAAGTTTCGTACTATTGCAAGTGAAGCTGGAGCAAGAGTGCTTTTAATGGATGTCTCTCGATTTACTTCAAAAGGTTTGCTTGCATTCTATAATAGTGTTAACAATGGTATGACATCACCAGGAGTACTGTATTTAGATGCAAATCAGACCGTAGCAGCGACTGGTAAAAAAATGCCACAAGGGCAAACTGCAGTACATAGCACTAGCAACTTTGTAGAACTTTTAAAGAAAGCGGGATTTACAAATGCATTTGATCCATGGTCTGGTGAAGATTCAGGGTATACTACAGAACAGGAATATGAACGTGAAGTATTAAAAGAAACAAATCGTCAGCGTATTGCAAATAATTTACTTCCATTGGCTACATTTGATAAGCTGGAAGAAGCAGCAGGTATTCGTGCAGAAGAACTGCTTACCAATGTAGCTCATGAACGTCCAGATGGAACTTATTACTCCACTGTTTTTGAAGAAGTAGGATTGAGCTCCAATGCATATACAGGAGAAAATATTGCCGGCGGCGCAGCGGTGACTCTTCCAAAACGAGCTGTAGATGCATGGATGAGTAGTCCTGGACACCGTGCGAATATTTTAAATTCTAACTATACCCATATGTCAGTAGGATATGCGACAACCGACGATTCTACAAAATATAAAGATAACTGGATTCAGCTATTTATGGGAAAATGTGATATCACGAAAATTGAATTAGATCAGCCAGTTGTTCAGGCTTCGGTTCAAGGAATCCCAATTAGTGATCTGGATCTTAATTTAAAATTAACTTGTGCGACACATGGGGAAACTACAATTCCGTTGATTGATGAGATGTGTACGGGTTACAATCCAAACCAAGCAGGTGAGCAAAATGTAACGGTACATTATGGGGATATGACTACAAAGCTAATGATTAACGTAGGAAATGCAGCGCCTACAGCGTTAACTGCCGATATGGTTGCATTTAAAGATGATGTTTCTAGTATTGTTTATGATGGACAAGCTAAGACTCCTGCCATCAGTGTTTTTAATCCAACAGGTGATTATGCATTAATAGAAGGATATTCCTATACCGTTTCCTACGAGAACAATATTAATGCTGGAACTGCAACGGTTACGATTACAGGAAAAGGAAATTATACAGGAACGGTAACAAAAGAATTTACCATTCAGCCAAAGAGCATTGAAGGGATGACCATAGAAGGCGTGGCGAATACTTACGAATATACAGGACAGCCAGTTACTCCTACTGTAGTTGTAAAGAATGGAGAACAAATTCTTTATAAAGACTTCGATTATACCGTAGATTATAAAGATAACATTGGAATAACGGTTCCAGGAGCGTCAGGAACACCAGATACGATTGATATGGTAACGCCTGCGATTATTACAGTGAAAGGTACAGGAAATTATACAGGTGAACTGACTAAGAATTTTACGTTTGTTATGAGTACCTTGTATAAACAAGCAACGCTAATAAAGAATACTCTTTATAACAGTTATTATTCAAGTACATATGAATGGTTAAATACAGTATCAGAAAAAAATCCAACTGCATATGAAATGATTTTGAAAAATTTGAATAGTACTCTGGTTAGAGTAGAAACAGCATTGGGAAATGAAGGCTATACATTAAATGATATTATGTCGTATACACTTTATCCGGATGCAAGCAAATGTTTGAATGATTATTACCGTCATATAAATGAGAAATCAGGGGTTGTTTTAGAAGATATTGTAGAAGTACCAGAGGTATCTTCTAGTACAATTAAATCAGAATCTGTTGCAATTCAGTTAAGTGGAGAGACTACAGAGACTAGTACCATTAATAAAGATACGGCGTCAGTACAGTTGTCAGTAGCAGATACTACTAAGGAATCTGTTACGATTGATCCAAAACTTTACGATTCTGTTTCAGCAGTAGCGTTAGAAATTGGATTAAAAGTGAATGATGTAGAAGTGACAGATCTTAGTTCACCTGTAACAATTACGATGAATATTCCAGATGGTTTCAGCGCAGATGATAATTTGATTGTTCTACATTATAAAGATGGCACTCCAGAAGAATTACCTGCGATTATTGATCCAGAAAAAGGAACATTTCGCTTTGTTACAAATAGTTTCAGTCCATATGTAATTACTAGAAAAGTGGAGCAGTATGATTCTGGACAAACGGAAGCTCCAAGCGCAAATAATGCAGATATAACAGGAGTAAGCTTTGGTGAAGAGGATGATGAAGGTCCAGGAGCTCCAGCCAATGTTCGGGCATATTACTCTAACAATTATGAAATTGCTGTAGAATGGGATGCTGTTTCTACAACAAGTGAGTGGAAAGTTACAGGATATAAAGTAACCTATTCTTCCAATGAAGATATGAGCGATGCAAAAACATTAACGATAGCTGCTGATACAACAAATACTGTTTTGACGGGTATGGATAAGGGAACTTATTATATTACAGTATCTACAATCGCTGATTCTAATTCTACGAGTCAGATGGAACGGTTGTCCCAAACAGCAAAAGTGGAGATTTATAATGATTTTACTCCAGCTCCAATTACCTATACAGTAAATGTTGTAGGTGGAGAAGTTCAAAACCCGAAAGATACTTATAATTATAAAGATAAGGTAACCGTTACGGCACCATCCTCTACAGAGGAAGGAACATTTGGATATTGGTTAGATAGCAATGGAAATACGTTGTCTTATGCATCAACCTATAGTTTTTATGTAACAAGTGATGTAACTTTAACGGCTGTATACAAATCTGCACCAGTGCAAAAACAGGCAGAAGTTAGCTGTATCGCTGATTATAATGAATCTACAATGAAAATTGTATTTACCGCAAACCGTTCCATTCCAACAGAAGTTACAAATAGCAGTCAGGTTGTTTCTCATGGTATTCTTTTAACGAATAAAGAAGCGATTGGAAAGACAGATTTTACATTAGAAACAGCAGGTATTGTAAAATCAACAGCGACAACTAAGGGATTATTAGGAACTTATGTTACAAATGTGTCTTGCTCCAGTGGATCGACCATTTATGGAAGAGGATATGTTACATATAGAGATGTAAATGGAACAGAGCAGACCATTTATAGTCAAGTGGTAGAATATACAAGACCATAAAATGATATAAGGGTCATGTTTGTATAAAAAGCATGACCTGAGATTTGCAAAAAATAGGAGATGAATGATGAAAAAACATTATGTAGAACCAGAAATCCAGAAAGTAGATTTTGAAGTAGAAGATATTATTGCTGCATCAGGTCCAGATTTTGATGAAGGTGATGTTGGATTTGGCTGGTAAAATCAAGCAATAGAATGTGGTAAGAAGGGAGTATACTGCCGTATAACTCCCTCTTTCTAATAGAAAACAAAAGTTTTTTAATTAAGTTTATGGAATATTTTCTCTGTTGAAAGTAAATGGAAATATGGTAAACTAATATTGGATAAAAGAATCATATAGGAGAAGTTTTAATGAGAAAAAATAATAGAAAAAAGATATTAGTGCTTGGATGTGCAATTGGTTTAATCCTGACTGGTTGTGGGAATCAGACTGCAAATACACAACAAACAGGTAGTACACAAGAGATTCATACAACTGCCATAACGGGCGAGCAGAAGCAGGAGACGGAGACACAAGAGTTGACTTCTGAGGAAATGGAAAGCTTAGAGGAAACAACGATCTCAGAAGCGAGTACAGCTGAGGCAGATGTTCCAACTGTATCCGAGACAAGTATATCAGAAACAGATGCTCAAACGACGGAAGCTGTTAATTCTCAGGCTACAGCTCCAAGCCCAGAATTTGAAGAGGTGGAAATAGAGTTTTAAAAAGGAATAGAAAATAATGTTTGAGATGTTAATGGCTGGAGTTTATATTCGTGTGAATAACCGATATCCTTTTATAGAGAATCAATGTAAAGATTGGATTGTCTCTCAATCGAAGAAGGAACCAGATATGATTGTAAGTGCGACGGAGGAAGAGATGATTCAAGAACGGACGAGCGAGAGTTTTTCCAAAGGATACTGTGAAAGTATTTGTATTTATCGTAATATTGCCAAACAGCTTTATCGTTTTGATGCGTTTGTGTTTCATGCTTCTGTTGTAAGTTTGGATGAAAAAGGATACGCCTTTACTGCGAAAAGTGGTGTGGGGAAGAGTACGCATACACGATACTGGCTGGAGACATTTGGGAACAGGGCTTATGTAGTGAATGGAGATAAACCAATTATTCGTTATCAGAATGGAACATTTTATGCTTATGGAACGCCTTGGCAGGGAAAGGAAAATTGGGGAGTCAATGCGGTAGTTCCGTTGAATGCCTGTAGTTTTTTAGTAAGAGGAATAGAAAATAAAATAGAGCGGATGAATGAGAAAGAAGTGCTGCTGCGCCTATTTCATCAAGTGTTAATGCCGAAGGGGGAAAAAGCGATGAATGGCTTCTTAGAGTTGATGGAACAGTTTTTGCAGGAAGTGCCGTTTTATCGACTGGAATGTAAAAAGGATAGAAGCGCAGCAATGGTGGCGTATCAGGAAATGAAACAAGGGAAAGAAGGAAACAAGCTATGAAAATAAAAGAGGGATTTATTTTAAGAAAGATTGGAGATCAAACGATTGTAGTAGCAATTGGAGAAGCGAGCACATCGTTTCATGGGATGATCCATTTGAATGATACGGGAAGTTTTCTTTGGAAACAGTTGGAAGAGGAGAAAACAAAAGAAGAATTGATTCAGGCATTGACCCAGGAATATGAAGTGAGTAGGGATCAGGCACAGCAAGGAGTGGAAAAGTTTTTAAACTCTTTGCGAGAGGCGAATTGTATTGAGGAATAAGGATGCTTTATGGATAAGAAAAAGGAGTATGTGGATTTGGGGAAAGAAACTTGGACGATGGAAATTCGTCCAAGTACTTCTTTTTTTCAATTGAATATAAAGGAAATTTTAGAATATAAGGATTTAATTTTTTTATTTGTACAACGAGATTTTAAAACGATGTATAAACAGACTATCTTGGGTCCAGCTTGGATTTTGATTCGACCACTTCTCACAACAGTTGTATTTACAGTTGTATTTGGAAGAATTGCGAGTATTTCGACAGATGGAGTTCCAGATTTCTTATTTTATATGGCAGGAAATATTCTATGGTCGTACTTTTCAGGATGTTTACAGACAACAGCCAATGCATTTTTAGGAAATGCAAGATTATTTGGAAAGGTTTATTTTCCAAGAGTCGTTATGCCAATTTCCGTGTCGTTGTCGAAACTAATTACGTTTGGAGCGCAATTTTTACTATTGTTGTTATTTGTAGTATGGTATCAGTATCGTGGTGGTGTACAGATTAGCTGGTTTTGCCTTGTAACGCCACTTGTTTTATTACAGCTTGCGCTTTTGGCAATCGGAACTGGAATGATTTTGGCCTCTTTTACTACAAAATACCGTGATCTGCAAGTGTTGGTGGATTTTGGAATACAGCTTTGGATGTATGCGACGCCTGTGGTATATCCGATGTCTGAAATTCCGAAACAATGGCAATGGATCATTTTGTTAAATCCAGCGGCTCCAGCAGTGGAATGCTTTCGCTACGGGTGGCTTGGCAGTGGAACATTTCCAATTATGTGGTTTAGCATTGCCTGTGTCATAACAGTGGGGATTGCTTTGCTCGGAATGTTATTATTTAATCGGACACAGCGGACATTTATGGATACAGTATAGGATGGATGGGATGATGGAAAAAAAAGAAGTAGTAATTCGGGTACGACAATTGGCAAAAGAGTACCAATTGGGAGTAATTGGACGTGGGACATTGCAGCGGGAATTCCAGAGCTGGTGGGCAAAAAAACGTGGCAAGGAAGATCCAAATGAGAAAATTGGACAAAGCCATCGGACAGAAGAAGGGCATTTCTATGCATTGGAAGACATTTCGTTTGATATATATAAGGGAGAGCGAATTGGCGTTATTGGTGCGAATGGGGCTGGAAAATCAACGCTGTTTAAACTGCTGGCAAGAGTGACTGCTCCAACGAAAGGGGCAATTGGAATTAAAGGGCGAATTTCCAGTATGCTGGAAGTAGGAACTGGATTTCATGCAGAGCTGACAGGACGGGAAAATATTTATCTAAATGGTGCAATTCTTGGAATGAAACGGGGAGAAGTAGATGAAAAAATAGAGGATATTATTGCATTTTCGGAATGTGAGACATTTATTGATACTCCAGTGAAACGCTATTCGAGCGGAATGTATGTGAAGCTGGCATTTGCAGTCGCAGCTCATTTAAATTCGGAAATTCTTTTGATGGATGAAGTTTTAGCGGTGGGGGATATGAAATTTCAGAAAAAATGTTTGGAAAAAATGACGGAACTGTCGGAAGATGAACAGAAAACAATTCTGTACGTATCTCACAATATGGAAACAATTCGCACTTTATGTGACCGTTGTATTGTATTGGACTCGGGAAAAATTATATTTGATGGGGATACCGAACAAGCAATTGCAGTTTATCTTGGCAGTGTAGTGCAGATGAAACAACATTATACATATAATGAGAAATCAGATCTGCGTAAGACGTCAGGAAAACTTCGATTTTGTGCATTGGATTTTAAGGGAAATCCTGCATTTGCAGCAGCAGAAGGGCTAACGGTTTGTATTCATTATCAGGTGAAAGAAAAGATTGAAGATTTGCATATTCGACTGACCATTCATAACCAGGAACAGCAGGTGATTGGAACATCGGTGTCGGAAAGCTTGGGAGAATTGAAAAAAGACAGTCAAAAACAAGTGTATCTCCGATTGGATACAAAAATGTTGGCAAAGGGAGTTTATACGGCAGAATTGGCAGCGGTAGAGCCATTGGGAGAGGGCAGACAGATCCGTCATGCTTGGTTGGAACATGCATTTGCATTTGAAATTACAGAAGATGCATTTTCACAGTATCGATTAAATTGGCCTGTGAAGCAATGGGGATATACGGTATATCCAGATTTGGAGGTATTGGACGATGCGGTATCAACTAAAGGAGTTTGAAGCAGTAATTCAAGAGGTATTGGATAGTGGCGGAGAATTTCAGCTGTATCCAAGAGGGAGTAGTATGCTTCCGCTCATACGGGAAGGTAGAGATTGGGTTATGCTAGCTCAGAAAGAAAAAATATTACACCGTAATGATATTATTTTGTATCATAGAAGCGATGGAAGGTTTGTATTACATCGGATTGTAAAAATACGAAAGGATGGATATGTACTTTGTGGGGATAATCAAATACAACTGGAGACAGGAATTCAAGAAGATCAAGTCATTGCTCTTGTAGAAGAAATAGGAAGAAAAGGCAGATCAATATCCAATCATTCGTTTTGGCTTCGATTGTATGAATGGATTTGGTGTTGTCTGCCTTTTCGTAAACTATATTTTCAAATTTTCGGACATCGGTATCCAAAATTTTTCTAATATATGTGGAAGATGCTACTTTTAATTTGAACTATAAACTGCTGCTATTGATTGCAATGGTTTCATAGGCTTTTAATATACCGTTGAATGGATTTCCTGTAATTAAATCTGGCTGTCCTGTATATTCTGGAAGTTTTACTTCTGCTTCTTTACCATGAAAGATAAGTGTTATCTTTTGGTCGGACAACTGGCGTGTTAGAATGATTAAGCCAGCTTCATCTACGGTTTGAACCGTTATAATGCTGCCTTCTGTAATACATGGAAATTTTTTTCTAACTTGAATTAAAGATTGGTACCAATGATGTATCGCTGTATCTTGATAGGTGGCATCCCATACCATTCCCCTTCTGCAATCTGGATCAGGTCCTCCTGTCATTCCATACTCGTCTCCATAATAAATCATTGGCATACCAGGCATTAATAATTGTAATGCTGCTGCAAGTTTCAGCTTTTCTTTTTTTTCTCCGCATGTATATAAAAATCGAGCAGTATCATGGCTATCAATGAGATTCCATAAGACTGGGTATACGCTTTGATGGAGATTTCCTCTTAAAAATCCTAAGTCTTCTAGAAATTTTGTAGCAGTGATGCTTTCTTCTGCGGCAAAAGCTTGAACAGCTGAATAAAATGGATAATTCATAACACTATCCCATTCATCTCCTTCTAAAAAATCGCCTGCATAATGCCAAACTTCTCCAATAATCAATGCATTTGGATTGATTGCTTTGATTGCTTTTCTAAATTTTTTCCAGAAAACATGACTAATCTCGTCTGCTACATCCAACCGCCAGCCATCGATCTGATATTGTTGCAGCCAGTAACAAGCGACTTGGATAAAATAGTCGGCTGTTTCTGGGTTGCGTAAATTAAGTTTCGGCATTCCTCCATAGTAAGAAAAACTTTTATAATTCGGTTTTTCCATACGAGAACCTTTTCTTAAAGGAAATTCTTCAATAAAATACCAATCCCGATAAGCAGAAGCTTCTTGATTTCTCCGAATATCTTCAAAAGCAAAGAATTTTGGTGAGGTGTGATTAAATACTCCATCTAAAATAACTTTCATTCCCATTGCATGAGCTGTTTGAACGAGATTTTGTAAATCTTCCTTTGTTCCAAAGGATGGATCAATTTGATAATAATCAATGGTGTCGTATTTATGGGTAGAATCCGAAGCAAAAATAGGGGTAAGATAAATAATATCAATGCCCAAATCTTTTAAATAAGGAAGGCGCTGAACAATGCCTTTTAAATCTCCTTGCAAATTTTCTTTGTGGCCGATCGGTTTTTTGTACCAGATTTCTTCAGGGATTTGTTTACTGCTGGCAAATCGAGATGGAAAAATCTGATAAACAATTTTATTTTTTGCCCACTCAGGAATGCAAAACATTTCTTCTTCTCGTAAGTTTTGCGGACAATCAAACATATGGTCAATACTTGTAATTTCATGTTCATAGAATTCATAATTTCCATAATAAATAGTACAGTCAGAATAATCCGTCAATTCAAAGAAATAGCGCAGACAAATTATATCAATAGAAATAACTGCCTCAAAATAATCGCTGTAACTGTCACTTGTGACCCGTTTCATTTCCAGTTGTTTTCTAGTATCCAAATATTGCACAGGAATATATTTATCCTGATAATGTAGAATCACTCGTTTTATGTCATTTCTTTTCGTGCGAATCCGAAATAAAAATTTTCCCTTTTCTAATGCATAACAGTATCGCTTATTCATATCGTGAAAAATTGAAGAATATTCCATTAAAATAACCTCCCATAGTAGTTTTTTATAGTGTAGAAAAATAATTCATTGTACTTTTTCTATATTGTAACTCTTGTTTTAGCAATTGACTTGCAAAAGTTCTATGCAAAATTGCATTATATCCACTTTTATTCATAGTAATGATTTTTAGGTAAGTGATATGCGTTTATAAAAAAGAAAACTGTGATGAAGATTTTTTGTATAAAGGATGATACCGAACAAGGGAAAAATATGGATTAAGATAATTGTTCTATTTTGATAGAAAATAAATATTTGAGATTTACGAAGATTTAACTTGAATTTTTCAAATTAAAATCTAAGATTTTTTTGAAAGTTTTATTAATATAGTAAATAAAAAAGACGTTTTCTTGTAATTATTCTACAGAAATATGAAATGAGAATTATTATATAAAATAGTGGGATTTTGTGCATAGCAAAGGAAAAGAATAAGGAAATGTATTGCTCCATATATGAAAAGCAAATCAGGAGAAACCTTGTAAAAAACCTACAAGAGATTCAAGGGTTTTTTACTTGTTATTAACATAATATTGATATGGATTTTACTGGTATGGAAAAATTAGGCTGTTATAATGACGGCGTCTGGTGAAGATATCAGATAAAAATATAGCAAAATATTCAAATCAAATGTAGTGGTTTTTAGCAGTAGGTAAATAAGAAAAAAGGAGAGAGTAAACTATGCTGAAATTGGAACATATCAAAAAGACATATGACAAAGTTACTATCTTGAATGATATTAATTTGCAAATTGAAGATGGAGAGATTGTATCCATTTTGGGACCTTCGGGATGTGGAAAGACAACTTTATTAAATTTAATATTAGGGATTACCCAGGCAGATTCTGGAAAAATCTTATATAACGGAGATGATTATACCGATATTGCGGTAGAGAAGAGAGGGTTTAATATTGTATTTCAGGATTATGCGTTGTTTCCAAATTTAAATGTATATGAAAAAATTTATACAAGTTGTTGCAGTGCTTCCTATGCTGCTTCCAACGATTACATATGGATTTGCAATTATTTATTCTTTTGGAAAAGAAGGATTACTAACTCGATTATGCGGACGTCAGTTATTTACAATTTATGGATTTAATGGATTGACATTGGGATATGTGATTTATACACTTCCAATTTCATTTATGCTGATTTTTAATGCAATGGGATATATTGACAAAAAATATATGGTTGTTTCCAGAATTATGGGAGATAAGCCGTTTGCTACATTTCGGATTACCGTATTAAGACCATTGTGGGGAACATTGGCGGCTTCTTTTATTCAGTCGTTCTTCTTAAGTTTCACCGATTTTGGTATTCCTGCCGCAGTTGGAGGAAATTATGAAGTAATTGCCAGTGTAT
>DVHN01000080.1 GCA_018712075.1 Candidatus Fimimorpha faecalis | reverse complement strand
TGCAACTGTCATATTATTTTCCTCTTTCCGCCATTAAAAGAGCAATTTCATCTTCATTAATTCCAACCATTGCCTCTCCCAAATCTTCCGAAAGTTCTGCAATTAGTTTTGCATCCGTATAATTTGTAACCGCTTTTACAATTGCTGCGGCACGCTTTTTTGGATTTCCAGATTTGAAAATACCAGATCCAACAAATACTCCTTCTGCTCCAAGCTGCATCATTAATGCAGCGTCCGCTGGTGTCGCTACTCCACCTGCTGCAAAATTAACAACTGGTAATCTGCCATTTTCATGCACGTATTCTACTAGTGTATATGGAACTTCCATTTCCTTTGCTGCCTGAAACAATTCATCCTCTCTCATCGACGTTAATCTTGCGATTTCTCGATTCATCCTCCTCATGTGACGAACCGCCTGCACAATATCTCCAGTTCCTGGCTCTCCCTTTGTTCGAATCATAGAAGCTCCTTCCTGAACCCGTCGCAGTGCCTCTCCCAAATCTTTGGCACCACATACAAACGGAACTCGAAACTTCGTTTTATCAATATGATAAACATCATCAGCTGGAGACAATACTTCACTCTCATCGATATAATCAATTTCAATCGCTTCCAGCACCTGTGCTTCTACAAAGTGTCCAATTCTACACTTTGCCATAACAGGAATGCTAACTGCCTCCTGAATTCCTTTAATCATTTTTGGATCACTCATTCGAGAAACCCCTCCAGCCGCACGAATATCAGCTGGAATACGTTCTAATGCCATGACAGCACATGCTCCTGCCTGTTCTGCAATCTGTGCTTGCTCTGGTGTCGTAACATCCATAATTACTCCACCTTTTAACATCTGTGCTAACTGTTTGTTTAACTCATACCTACTTTTTTCCATATTATTCTTCATCCTTTTTTTACTTTGGATGATCATCCTTTTACATTGTATACAACAATCATTATAAAGGTAATCTGGTATTTTATCAAATACCAATTATAACATTTTTATCAATACCAATTTCATTGCATTGATTTTCCTACCACAGTTTTACTCCACTAAAATTTACATTTTCACTTAATTTTTTCGCTAAAATGAGGTATTCCATTCTTAGTTATTTATAACTAATTATTATGTATATTCAGTCTATGCTTCAATAGACATTTTAATAGTTATTAAATATTGAGTAAGGAGAAATAATTATGAGTTATCAATTGGTAATGATTCGACGAGGAATGGATACCTGTAATTAAAACTTGGAAATTAAATGAACACCACTATAGGACTCTACAGGGACTTAACAAAAGTAAAAGCAGATAGTATAAGACTACCTGCTTTTATTAATGAAAGGACAATTTATTTTGAAATATTAAATGCCTGCATTCCTGGATATACAGCCGCTGCACCCAATTCTTCTTCAATTCGCAGCAATTGATTGTATTTTGCTACACGCTCACTTCTGCTCGGTGCACCAGTTTTGATTTGACATGTATTCAACGCTACTGCTAAATCTGCAATCGTTGTATCTTCTGTCTCTCCAGAACGGTGAGAAGAGATTGCAGTATAACCTGCTTTATGTGCCATCTTAATTGCTTCTAATGTTTCAGAAACGGAACCAATCTGATTTAATTTAATCAAAATCGAGTTTCCACATCCAAGATTAATTCCTTTTGCTAAACGTTTTGTATTTGTTACGAACAAATCATCCCCTACTAACTGAACTTTGCCGCCCAGTTCTTTTGTCATGATCTGCCATCCTTCCCAATCTTCTTCATCTAATCCATCTTCAATTGAATAAATTGGATACTTCTCACAAAGTGACTTCCAGTGAGCAACCAATTCCGCAGAAGTATATTTCTTTCCACATTTTGGCAATATATATTCTCCCTTTGTTCCACTCTTCCATTCACTGGATGCTGCATCCATAGCAAGTACAAAATCCTTTCCAGGTTCATATCCTGCTTTCTTAACTGCTTCTAAAATATATTCAATTGCTTCTTCATCACTTCCCAAGTCGGGTGCAAAGCCACCTTCATCTCCAACAGAAGTCGCTAAATTTTTCTCTTTTAACAGGGCTGCCAACGCATGAAATACTTCTGTACACCAGCGAAGTCCTTCTCTAAAACTTTCCGCTCCAGCTGGCATAATCATAAATTCTTGTACATCTACTGTATTTGCAGCATGAGCACCACCATTTAAAATATTCATCATTGGAACAGGAAGTCTGTTTCCATTCACACCGCCCAAAAAGCGATATAACGGAATTTCCAAAGCATTGGCAGCAGCACGTGCTGTTGCAATGGATACTGCTAAAATTGCATTTGCTCCCAAGTTAGACTTATCTTTTGTTCCATCTGCTTTAATCATAGCTTGATCAACTGCATAAATATCAGCAGCATTCATTCCTTTTATTGCTTCTGATATAACCGTATTAATATTTACAACTGCTTTTGAAACTCCTTTTCCTCCAAAACGGCTCTTATCTTGATCTCTTAGTTCCAGTGCTTCAAATTCTCCCGTAGAAGCACCGCTTGGTGCCGTTCCCCTACCAACGGTTCCATCAACTAGATAAACTTCTGCTTCTACAGTAGGATTTCCTCTAGAGTCAATGATTTCTCTTCCAATTACTTTTTCAATTTCTAAATGTTTCATATTCAGTCCTTTCCCATGGAATTCTTCTGTCTTAGCGCCAACAAAAGAAACCTCTATCAGAGCTTTATATATATATCTCAACAATAAGACAGAAGAAGTTTTCCATGATTTATTCACGCATAGTTAGTTATTTCTAACTATTATAAGACTAACAAACATTATACGAAAAATCAAGAGTCGTTACTGGGTATTTTTCTCAATAGGAATTCTTCTGCTGCTTTTCCCACCAATATAACGCACCTAGTAAATTAGCATCATTATAAAACTTACAGACTTCTATTTCTGGAAATGGCAGTCCTTCCATATCGTTCTCTCTTATTTTCTTCAATTCATCTTTTACCAATGTTAACAATAAAGGCTGAATACTAATTCCCCCACCAATTAAAAACTTCTGCGGATCAAATATAAATTGAAGATTATGAATTAAAATTGCTAACCGCCTTGCAAGGAGACGAATGGCACGAATGGCTTGTTGTTCTCCTTCCTCTGCCCGTTTGAATAATATTTCTCCTGTATAGTTTTTTTCCGCTTCCTCCACCGAAACTCCATAACTATCTGCGACTAATTTTGTTAAACTTTTTGCTCCACATTGACGTCCAGCACTACAATCCAAGTCGAAATCCACATCATCCATCACCGTTTGAATAAAGCTAAATTCTCCTGCCATAAAATGTTCCCCTCGAATTACTTCTCTGTTGTACACAATTGCTCCGCCAATTCCAGTTCCGCAAACTAGCACAACCCCATTTTCACAATCCGATAAATTGCCTTTCCAAACTTCTGCTAAGGCTGCACATTTTGCATCATTTTGTAATGAGATTGGTACAGGAAGATGTTTTCGTAATATGGAAACCATCTCTAAATTCCGAATATATTCCAACGTTCCTCCTGTGTACATAAATCCACGCTCTCCATCAATCATACCTGGCATACTTAACGCAATTCCATCCGCTTTTTTTAAATTCCAAAGAGTTTCTATCACATCCAGAAAAGAATCCAAACAATCCAATGGGGTTGAAACTTTTCCTTTGTCCAGAATCTGTGCGTTTTCATTCATCCATGCATATTTAATAAACGTTCCTCCTACATCAATTACAAGTATATTCATATCATTTCTCCATTCTAATTGCTTTTCTTTTATCATATCACATTTTACAAAGTTTTTATAAAGCTTTTTGCACAAATTTTATAATTTTTCGACAATTTACTCTGTACTATTTTTAAAAATATGATAGAATAGACAGAAGATGCGTGTATATAACGATAATGGTACGATCTTACAACGATTGCAATAGATAAAAAACAATTTAAGGAGGAAGTCCATATGGATATGACAAAAAAAAATTCAAGTTTACAAAAATATAACTATGATTCTACACAAGTCTCACCTGATATGGCTGCATTTTGGACGCTTACAGAATCTGCTGAATTTCGAGAAATTATGATGATGTATCGCTGTGCAATTCGAGAAGTGCAGACCAAATTTGAAGTATTGGATGACGAACTGTCTCATCGCCGCAACCGTAAACCAATTGAATATATTATTTCTCGAATTAAACGGCCAGAAAGTATCGTCGAGAAATTACAGCGAAAAGGATATCCTATTACGATTGAATCCATCGTTCAAAATTTAAACGATGTAGCAGGAATTCGTATCGTATGTTCTTTTATTGATGATATTTATGATATTGCAAAAATGCTTGTGAAACAAGATGATGTTTCATTAATTGAGGTAAAAGACTATATTCGCAATCCAAAACCAAACGGTTACCGCAGTCATCATATGATTATTGAAATTCCTATTTTTCTTTCTGATCGAAAGCAGCCAATGCGTGTTGAAGTACAGCTTCGTACCATTGCAATGGATTTTTGGTCCAGCTTGGAACACCAGCTCAAATACAAAAGAGACGTACCTCATGCAGAAGATATCGTAAGCGAATTAAGAGAATGTGCCGATGTCATTGCAAAAACGGATGCCAAAATGCAAGAAATCAAAAATAGAATTTATTTAGATGAAATGAGAATTGAAGATATTTGGAGTTCTCAAGAGGAAACAAGTTGAAACAGCTTATGCTTTTTCATAAAACAAAGAGGAATTCTGTCAGGGTTTCTATTTGTATACTACAATAACAAAAGGAAGGAATTATTATTATGTCAGCAACGATTTGGTCATTGCTTCCACCAATCATCGCCATTGTATTGGCTTTAGTTACAAAGGAAGTTTATAGTTCTCTATTAATTGGTATTTTAGCAGGTGCATTTCTATTTGTCGGAGCTAATCCAGTTACAGCAGTAGAAACCACCTTTGAAATTATGTCCAATAAGATTGGAGAAAATGCTCATATTCTAATCTTTTTAGTTTTACTTGGAATTCTTGTCGCCCTGATCACGAAGTCTGGAGCCTCTCGTTCCTACGGCAATTGGGCAACTAAAACAATTAAATCTCAGCGTGGTGCCCTTCTGGCGACAACTTGCTTAGGAGTTTTAATTTTCGTAGATGATTATTTTAACTGTCTAACCGTTGGAACAGTTATGCGTCCTGTCACAGATAAATATAAAGTAACTCGTGCCAAACTTGCCTATATTATTGACGCAACCGCAGCTCCTGTTTGTATCATTGCTCCAATTTCCAGTTGGGCAGCCGCAGTTGGCTCTTCTTTACCTGAAAACAGTGGCATTGATGGTTTTCGTTTGTTTTTACAGACAATTCCATTTAACTTATATGCTTTACTCACAATTGCATTTATGTTATTTATTATCTTTACACAAATTGATTTTTCCAAAATGAAATCCTATGAAATCTCAAAACAAAACGGTTTTGATACAAGCAACCATTCAGAATTGCCAATCATTGGAAAGGGACGGGTAATTGATCTAGTACTTCCGATTGTAGTGTTAATTGCAGCATGTATTTTGGCAATGCTTTATACAGGTGGATTGTTTGAAGGAGTTGGAATTGTGGAAGCATTTGCCAACTGTTCTTCCGCCAAAAGTCTTGTCCTGGGATCTTTCTTTACATTGATTTTTACATTTTTATTATACATTCCAAGAAAAGTTTTAAGATTTGAAGATTTTTGCGCCAGCTTCGTGGAAGGTTTTAAAGCTATGACTCCTGCCATCATGATTCTCTGTTTGGCTTGGACACTTTCTGGTATTTGCAGCAATGAATATTTAAATATTGGAGGATTTGTTAGTTCCATTATCAGTGTTGATTCTGCGATCGGTGCAATTCTTCCCGTACTGTTTTTCTTAATTTCCCTTGGACTTGCATTTGCCACGGGAACTTCTTGGGGAACATTTGGGATTTTAATTCCAATCGCAGTTGCAGTATTTGGAAGCACTAATCCAATGCTTGTTGTAACCGTTGCCGCTACACTTTCTGGTGCTGTATGTGGAGATCATATCTCTCCTATTTCAGACACGACTATCCTGGCTTCTGCCGGTGCACAGTGCAATCATATTGACCACGTATCCACACAGATTCCTTATGCAATGCTCGTCTCTGCTTGCTGTCTCGTTGGATTCCTGGCCGCAGGTATTTTCCATAATGGATGGATTGGTCTTATCGTAGGATTTGTATTAGAAGGCATCACAATGACTATAATACTTTTCAAACAAAAACGTTCCGATCTAAGATAACTATTATTTATGGGGTAAGTATTCGCACAATACTTACCCCATAAATAATCTTGCTTTTATCTTACTTCTCTCATTTCCTCAATCAAATAGCCAAGATTTGTTCCGATTGAATTTTCCAATTCTTCCTCGTCTTCACAAAATTGTTTTGCATTTTTTATTGCCTTATCAATATCTGATACGAATCTTTCTGCTGGATAACGTGCTTTACTCATCTGATTTGAGTATTTTTGTACGCTGTGCAAAAGTTCTTTTCTCTCGCATTGATTACTCCTCCTCTATTGGAAATACAGTGCTAAAGATAGGAACTCCTCCATAACGTCCTTCTAAGTATGCTTTGTCGATTTTCTGATCAAATCTGGTATTGTATTCTTCTAGGGAATAAATATCACTTTCTCCATTTTTTCGCTTATTTACAAACCAGATTTCATCACGACGAAGCAAATCAAAATCCATTAACCGAGATTCATGAGTAGTTACAATAAGTTGAATATTCTTCTTTTCTGCCAATTTTAAAAATAGTTCTACAAATTTATAGGTTAAACTCGGATGTAAACAGCGATCCAATTCGTCTACTACATATGTTTTATTTTCTTCCGATAATAGAATTTCCAATAAATCAAGAATTCTCACTGTTCCATCTGATTCTTCTGATAAATTAAATAAAATATCCTGGTTTCCATGTGAAAATTGTATTGTTTTGCAAATAATTTTTTCTTCATCAAACTCCAAAATAAAAAATTCTTTATCACTCCTCATAATAATTCCTTTATAAGAATCTCGTTCTGTCTCTATCATTTTTTTCTCAATATCTGCTATCAATTTTTCTTGTATGGGTTTTGGCAATTCTCCTAATATTTTTTCTATTGGCACTTCTACCATTTTAAAGTTTGTAATCCCAGTCCCAAACGCAGCTATTATTTTACAAATTTTTTCTATATTTTCTGTCCGAGCCATATAAGAATAATCAGAAATCAGACGATTTGGATCATTAATGTCCAGACTTTGCATAACCCATAAGTATACCTTCTTTAGAATTGCCGCTTTTTTATATTCTTGATACAAATTTTTCTTATTTTGATTCATTATCTGCAAAAGCAGAACACTTGTATCATCTCTTACATCTTCTGCATAAACATTCAACTTGTCAATAAGTGTTTTTTCTTTTAGCTCTTTCCCAAATTCAAATTGACCATTTATAATATCTCTTAAAAAAATTGTTTTTTCCCTACTATCTGGAGTAAGTTCTATCAACCATTCTGAAATAAATTTACTTTGACTTAAAACTACTTCAAAACCATAAGCATAATACTTTCCATCCAACAAAATTTCCATTTCAAAATAGCTTTCTTTCTTTTTATTCTCTTTATTTACCTTACAATAGGCATCTGTATGTCCTTTTGGAAGACCTTTTAATATAGTTCTTCTCATAAATGACAATGCTTTCACTAAGTTTGATTTTCCAGATGCATTTGCTCCATATATTGCAGAAAATTTTAATATCTTTGCATCTCCAGTATCATATACATGTTCTTTTTTATTTCTTACTTTCCCTGCAAGCATAGAAAACTCTTCTGATTTTCCATTCTCTCGTGAATCAAATGATAAAAAATTTTTTACATTAAATCTAATTAACATTACTCCCTAACTCCCCTATCTTTTATTTTTATATTAAGTGTTTTTTTCACTTTCGTCAAGATTTTTTTAATTTTTATATCATTTTTTTCATAAATTAATACGATTTTTTCACAAATATATCAAAACAAACATCGGTACCAATTTTTAAAGTATAGTAATTCGTACCGATGTCATTATAGGCATTAATTTTTATTCCTGTCCTTTATTTAACTGTTTTTTTCTTTTTGCCATCATGCCTCCAATTTTTCCTGACTCTTTTGCAGATAAGCTTCTCCATCCAGATTTGATTACCTTATCAAATACACCAATTTCTTCTGCAATTTCTAATTTTAATTGTTCTTCTGGCGTCAAATTATTTAAATCAATTTTTTGATCTTTCTTTTTTCCCATATTATAATGGACCTCCTTCATTATTTACTTCGGATATTTTCCTATCATTTTTTATATGCCTTTCTCTTATTACCTACAAAAACTCCTGATTTTTACCGTTTCCTCCTTTATTATTGCTTCTTTCACCGAAAAATATTCTATTAAAATTTGCTGTGCTTGCCTGTCAAATATCCACTTGTTTAAGCACAAAAAACCGCCATAAAACTCAAATTATGAATTTTACAGCGGTATCTTATCAATCTTAATCAATTAATTTTCTCTGGTTGTTTAATTACTTACGCTTCTTTTGTTTGGGCAATTGCAATTCCTAATTCATCCAATTGTTTTTGATCTACAATATCTGGAGCATTCGTCATCAGACAAGAAGCATCTTTTACTTTCGGGAATGCAATGACGTCACGAATACTTTCTTGTTCTAACATCAACATCATTAGTCGGTCAAAACCATATGCCAGACCTGCATGAGGCGGAACTCCATATTTGAATGCATCCAATAAAAATCCAAATCGATCCTGTGCCTGCTCTTTTGTAAATCCAAGTACTTCAAACATTTTCTCTTGTACCTCGTCTTGGAAAATACGGACACTTCCTCCACCTAATTCTACGCCATTTAATGTAATGTCATATGCCTTTGCACGTACTTTGCCTGGATCTGTATCCAATAATGGGAGATCTTCTTCCACTGGCATTGTAAATGGATGATGCATTGCCACAAAACGTCCCTGTTCCTCGGAATATTCTAAAAGTGGGAAGTCCACAATCCAGAGGAATTTAAACTCGTCCGAATGAATCAAACCAAGATTTTTTGCAATTTCTACACGTAATGCTCCCAAGACTGTCCAGACAACGGAAGTTTTATCTGCTGCAAATAATAATAAATCTCCTGGTTCTGCTTCCATTCTCTGTACAATGGCATCTAATTCTTCTGGTTTCATAAATTTAGCAAAAGAGGATTTATAGCTTCCATCTTCATTAATACTTAAATATGCTAAGCCTTTTGCACCATATGTTTTTGCAAACTCTACCAATGCGTCGATTTTCTTTCTTGGCATCTTTCCCTGTCCCTTGGCATTAATACCACGTACACTTCCGCCATTTGCCAATGCTCCAGTAAAGACACCAAATCCACAATCTTTCACAAGATCGGAAATATCTTTTAATTCAAAACCAAAACGGGTATCTGGTTTATCTGATCCAAAGCGATCCATTGCTTCCTGCCATGTCATACGAGGAATTGGCAGCGGCACATCTACATCCAAAATTTCTTTGAACACCCTTGCCAAAAGACGTTCATTGACATCAATTACATCATCCACATCTACAAACGATAATTCCATATCAATCTGTGTAAACTCTGGCTGACGATCGGCACGCAAGTCCTCATCCCGGAAGCATTTTGCAATTTGGAAGTAGCGATCATATCCAGAACACATTAACAATTGTTTAAACAACTGTGGTGACTGCGGTAATCCATAAAAACTTCCTGGATGTACACGACTTGGAACAAGGTAATCTCTTGCACCTTCTGGTGTACTTTTCCCTAAAATTGGAGTTTCGATTTCCAAAAATCCCTCTTCCGTAAGGAAATTCCGAATTACCATTGCAGTTTTACTTCTTAATATTAAATTACGCTGTAATTCTGGTCTTCTTAAATCCAGATAACGGTATTTCAAACGAATCTCATCCTTTGTATTAATTCCATCTTCTACTGGAAATGGAGGCGTCTGCGCTTCGGATAAAATACGAAGTTCCGTTACTTTAATTTCAATCGTACCCGTCTTCAAATTTTTATTCACTGCTCCAGAACGTGCGATCACTTCTCCTGTTGCTGCTACTACAAATTCACTTCTTAATGTAGCTGCTTTGGAGAAACCTTCTTCTCCTACATTGCTGCTATCAAATACAAGCTGTAATAAGCCAGAACGATCTCTTAAATCAATAAAAATCAAATTTCCTAAATTTCTTCTCTTTTGTACCCATCCCATTACTGTGACGGTCTGACCAATCATCTGTTCCGTTACTTCTGTACATCTATGGGTTCGTTTCATTCCCTTCATTGATTCTGCCATAATTTCCTCCAACTGTTTTTACATCTGTTTTATTCTTTTTTGGTTATTCAAGAGATTTATCTTAAAAATTCTTTTTTATAAAATTCTTCAAATTCTGTATAACCTTCTGCCATTAACTGTTCTTTTTGGAATTTTTTATTTTTATTCATCTGTGTTACAAGTACTTGCTCTCCGTTTGCACGCTCTTGCATTGCTTTTGCAAGTGCCTGTCCCATACGATCCGCACTCACACCTTTTTCAATTAAATATGCTTTTTTCTTTTTCGTTCCTGGTACTTCAAATCCATTTTCCAGAAGAATCGTAACAATTCTCTCAAATCCAATCGAAAATCCACACGCAGGTGTCTGCATATTTGTAAATTTACCAACCATTTCATCATAGCGGCCTCCGCCAGCAACGGAACCAGGAAAACCTTCCATCTCAATTTCAAAAATCGTACCAGTATAATAAGACATACCACGTACAAGCGTTGGATCAAAGCTCAACTGAAAACTAGACTTTGT
>DVHN01000079.1 GCA_018712075.1 Candidatus Fimimorpha faecalis | reverse complement strand
CTTTTTTCAAGTTTTTCAAACTTTTTTTATTTTCTGGTTTGTTACTTTTTTTGCAACATTAGGTATGTTATCATACTTATTTCTTTTTGTCAAGCTTTTTTTAATTCTTTTTTCTTATTTGTTTGCTTCCGATACCCATCGTCTTTCCTAAGAAAAATGAAATATCATTTACTTTCTCAAATAAATGAATTCAAATTCATACAATCTCACACAATTATAATTTCACAACATTTCTCTGAAATTAACCTTTATAATTTACAGATATTTTTCTATATTGTTTTTATATTGTTTTTATTGTGTCTATATTGTTTCAAGCGACATTCAGTACTATAACATGTTTTAAATCGCTTGTCAACTATTTTTTTATTTTTTTTAATACCTACTATAACTTTTTCCTATCCACCTTTCCTACCTAATTAATCCGATTGTGCTATTGCCTGCTTCCTACCAAAAAATACCTATCCATATAGAAAAATACATAAATATGCAGCAGTTGATCTGCCTGCCTTTGGATACAATAAACGTTCCAAAAAAACGAACAAATCAACTGCTGCACACCAATCATACTCACATAAAAGTTAATTTAATTTTCTAAATCTTCTCCATTGCTTTCAATTACTTTTTTATACCATCCAAATGATTTTTTTCTTTTTCTCTCCAATGTTCCCGTTCCATCATCATATTTATCTACGTAAATGAATCCATAACGTTTCGCCATTTCACCTGTAGACGCACTAACCAAATCAATGCAGCCCCATGGTGTATAGCCCATTAAATCTACCCCATCTGCAACCGCTTCTTTCATCTGTTCGATATGTTTTCTCAAATAGTTAATTCGGTAATCATCTTGGATGCTTCCATCTTCTTCGATTTTATCTTTTGCTCCTAATCCATTTTCTACTACCATTAATGGAATTTGATATCGGTCATAAATTGCATTTAATGTATAACGCAATCCTTTTGGATCAATTTGCCATCCCCATTCGCTCGATTCCAAATAAGGATTACGCAATCCTCCCATTAAGTTTCCACTTGTCTCTTCTCCAGTTGGATTTTTTGCCACACAGTTACTCATATAATAGCTAAATGTATAGAAATCCACGCATCCTTCTTTTAAAATCTCTTCATCTCCAGGTTCCATCTGGATTTGAATATTATTTTCCTCAAAGAAGCGTTCTGCATAAGACGGATATTCTCCTCTTACTTGAATATCAGAACAGAACCAGTTTCTCATCTGCATTTGTTTTTGTGTTTCTAATATATCATCTGGATTACAACTATTTGGATACATTGTCATAAAGCAAATCATATTTCCCATCAAAAAATTTGGATATTTCTGATGAGCCAATTTTACCGCTTTTGCACTTGCTACAAATTGATGATGCAATCCCTGATAGCGAAGTTGAGGAATATCCACCTGATCCGTGAAGTTTTCCGTTCCATCATTTAAAATTCCAAGTGACAAGAAATTTCCCATTGGCATTGTTCCTGCATTGATTTCATTAAATGTCAGCCAATATTTTACTTTATCCTTATAACGTTCAAAAATCACTTCACAATAACGCATGAAATGGTCGATACATTTCCTGCCTGCCCATCCATTATAGGCCTTTGTAAGTCCATATGGCATTTCATAGTGAGAAATTGTAACGAGTGGTTCAATTCCGTACTTCTTACATTCATCAAATACATCATCATAGAATTTCAATCCAGCCTCATTTGGTTCTGTTTCCATTCCAGTTGGGAAGATTCTCGTCCAGGCAATCGAAAGACGGAATACTTTAAATCCCATTTCAGCAAATAGAGCAATATCTTCTTTATAGTGATGATAAAAATCTATCGCTTCATGACTCGGATATAAGGTTCCCTCTTCCAATTCTCTCGTAATACGCTTCGGAGTCTGATGCGTTCCATTTGTACACATATCGGAAGTAGATGGTCCTTTTCCATCTACATTCCATGCACCCTCAAACTGATTGGCAGCCGTCGCACCGCCCCATAAAAAATCACTTCTTAATTTTCTCATAAATCCATTGCTCCTTTTATAAAACTGTTCCATCGGATGCAATTACTTGCTTGTACCAATCAAAAGATGCTTTTTTACTTCTTTTTAATGTACCATTTCCTTCATTATCTTTATCTACATAGATAAATCCATAACGTTTTTTCATTTCTCCTGTGCTGGCACTTACTAAATCAATACATCCCCAAGTTGTGTAACCAAGTAATTCTACTCCATCTTCATTGATCGCTGCGTCCATCGCTTTGATATGTTCTCTGAGATAATCAATTCGATATTGGTCGTTTACATATCCATTTTCATCTGGAATATCCACAGCACCCAAACCATTTTCTACAATAAATAATGGCTTTTGATAACGATCATATAATGCATTTAAGGTAATACGAAGCCCAAGAGGATCAATCTGCCATCCCCATTCACTTGCTTTTAAATATGGATTTTTCAGAGATGCCATAACATTGCCTTCTGTTTGTTCAATATTCGCATCACCGCTTGCACAGCGAGAAGAATAGTAAGAGAATGAAACAAAATCTACAGTATTTGCTTTTAACAGCGCTTCTTGTTCTTTCGTGATATGCAGATCAATTCCTTTTCTTTCCAGCATCTTTTTGGCATAGGAAGGATACTCTCCTCTTGCCTGTACATCAATAAAGAAATAATTCTCTCTATCTTTTTCCATTGCCTTCCAAACATCTGCTGGATTACAGCTATATGGATAGGTAACTCCTGCCGCTAACATACAGCCAATTTTATTTTCTGGATCAATTTCATGACCAATCCGAGTTGCTTCTGCACTCGCCAGTAACTCATGATGCGCTGCCATGTATTTTACCGTTTCTTCTTCTTCACCTTCTTCAAAAACAAGCCCAGCCCCCATAAATGGCAAATGCAAAATCATATTAATTTCATTAAAGGTAAGCCAATACCGAACAAGTCCTTTGTATCGAGTAAATAATACGGTTACTAATTTCTTATAAAATTCTACTAATATTGGGTTTTTCCATCCGCCATACTCTTTAATTAAGTGAATTGGACAATCAAAATGAGTAATCGTAACGAGAGGTTCTATTCCATACTTTTTGCATTCATGAAACAAATCCTCATAAAATTTCAATCCCTCTTCGTTTGGTTGATCTTCATCTCCATTTGGGAAGATTCTCGTCCATGCAATGGAACAGCGGTAAGTACGAAATCCCATTTCTGCGAATAATGCGATATCTTCCTTATAATGATGGTACATATCAATTGCTTCCATGGCTGGATAATAATGCTTGTTATCTGGTTCCAGCATTTTTAGTTTACCCGTCATAACTGCCATACGATCCGAACCATATGGAATCACGTCCACATTTGCGAGTCCTCGATTTCCTTCCTGATAACCGCCCTCACATTGGTTGGCGGCTGTTGCGCCGCCCCACAAAAAGTTTTTTGGGAATGCCATAAAATTCTCCTTTCTATTTTTTGTATTGTTTCCTTATTGGATCGAAACGTCCCATAAATTTGGACTTTGGAAATGCTGATCCAATGTGTCGCTAAACCATCGACCATTCATTACATTTTTAATCACTTTCTCTTTTAATTCTGGAGAAATACTTGTATCTGCTTCCATTTGAGCAATAATTTGTTCATACGTTGTGCTGACATCTTTCAACTCCACAATTGCATCCGTCTCTGTTCCATCAAATACCATGGAATTTTTGCTTTCTGGTGTCCAATTGGTCCATTGAGCAAGTCCTTCTCCATTTGGATCTCCAGTTGCCAGGAAATTAGCAAGGTAATTATTATATTGTTTTGCCATTGCAACATATCCAGCTTTTTCAAATGCTCCTTCAAATGTAGCGGTATAATTATTTTGTGTAGAAAGCATTGGTACAAAAATTCCGTGGAATGCGCCATAATCGCCCAAATCTGCTTTCATCTGAGATGTTTCTCCTCCATAATCTACTTCACATAAATAGATATTGGAAGTATAATTTGCTGCCATCTTTTCTGCACTGCACTGTGCATTAAAAATGCGATACATATCACTTCCATACTTAGAAGCAAATGCTTTGGCTGCTGCAATTTCTTCCGCCGTATATCCCTGCATTTCCTCACTCTCAAAGTAAGCATCTCCTAAACAAAACATACTAAATTCTGTACTGCCTGTCAACATCATGAGTGGTACATCATTATAACTTGTTGTATCAAACCCTTCCATTGGAATTACCACTCCATCTTCATAAAGATGAGGGAATACACTCATACGAATTCCTGCATTGCCCATTAAAGCGACTAAACGCTCAGAAGAAATACTGTATAAATAGTCTTTTACATCCTGTCCACTGGTCAATAACCAATTAAATGCTTCCGCTTCTGTTGCAAATTTTCCATCTTCCACTGCCAATGGTGCAATTGCTTCTGCAATCTTATTCGCACTTAATGTTTCGTCTGCAGTTGTCATACCGCCACTAAATGCAATCGCCTTTTGGAACTTTCCTTCAAATATAGGGCTGATTAACATAGCCATCACATCACGACCACCTGCTGAGAAACCAGATACTGTAATGTTTTCTGGATCTCCTCCAAATGCACTGATATTTTCTTTTACCCAGTCTAAAGCTGCTGCAATATCTAACATTGCATAGTTTCCAGTACTTCCCTCTTCTGTCTGAAGTGCCGGCAGACAATTAAATCCTAATAAGCCTAAACGATAATCAATGGAAACATAAACACAGTTATTATTTACTACGATATCTTGACCAGGAATTTCTCCCGCATTTCCAGTTTGATTATTTCCACCATGAATAAACACCAATACTGGAAGATTTTGTGAATTCTCTTTTGCATAAACATTCAATCGCAGACAATCTTCACTTCCTGTTACTTCCGTTCCTGAAAGCTGCAAAGCTGGACTGGAAGCCTGTGTGCATTCCAATGTTTCCGTCCATGCATCTGGCTGCTGTGGTGCTTGCCATCTCAGTTCTCCTGTTGGAGCTTTTCCATAAGGAATTCCATACCAAGTCAAAACTTCTCCTTCCTGAACTCCTTTCACATTTCCATATTTTGTAGAAACTATAGTGTTGTCCTGTTGTGTTTCACCTTCCTCAGCCTGAGAACTTGTTTCCTCAGATGATGCAATTGTTGTTGTATCAGTTGTACTAGTTGGATCGGTTGAACTTGAACTACAACCAGTCATTAACATGACAGTTACAATTGATACCATAGCAATTACATTACGTTTTCTCATAATTACCTTCCACCTTTCACCCTTTGTATTTTTTCTTATCCAAACTATTGTACGGTTATAATTACACGCTGATAATGCTTCATTCCATGAGCACCACTGTCTTCCCCTTCTACTACAATATGAATGGTATCTCCTGACTGCGCATCTTCTGGAATTGTAAATGTCACTTCTGCGGTATCACTTCCCGTCAACTCAATGGAATCCGTCACTTCACCTTCTGCTAAATCCCTATGAATACCAAGCAATAATCCACTCATCTCTTCATTGACTGTTTCATTTTTTGCAACTTTGGATTCTTCATAGGTATCTGCCTCAAAATAATGCCACCAACGGAATGTTACTTGGTCTCCATCTGGATCTTGTGCCGATGCATGTAACGTAAGTGTTTGACCTGGTGTTGCAGTTAAATCAATTCCTTCTTGTACCGTTACAGTTGGGGCATGGTTGGCATCTTCATAATTTGATGCAATACACCAATCTGCACGAGCCGCAAAGTCATCTTGAATATCATCAAACCAACGCATTAAAGAATATTCGGATTCATAACGGTTCGTATATGGATCAAAATCCAATACATTATTAATCCAACGTGCTTCGCCATCCGTTCCAAAGCGATCGCCCCATCCACCATAGGACGGATCTTCCATACTGCGAAGTCCATTATCAATCAAATATAAGAACGATGGGGAATCTCCTTCCGATATAAAATCATAACGATTATACTGAGGATTATTTTCCAAATATGCATCAATTCCTCTTTGTTCTTCTTCCAGTTCTCCTTCAATCACATTGCCATCTCCCATTAATGCATAGTAATTTAGCAATGCTCCGTGACCTTCTTTGATATTTTCTAAATTCCATTCTCCTTGAAGTCTAGAATTTACTTCATCGGTATGATTTTTCCATGCATAGGCAAAATGCCAGAAGTTAGAACGATCATTAATAATTTTTAGATCTGGCCAGTTTACTGCAATATAATTACTGTAACTATCATCTTGATCTAAAATAATATAAAGAACTAACTTATCATTAATCTTTTGTTGAATTTCTTCCCATTGATCGGTATCTTTGTATTCCTCTTCAATACTCTTTAATGCACGAGCAGTTGTATTTGTTCCACCCCAAGTTTGTACATATAGTGTTCTAGGGTCATCATCTAAAAATAGATTTTTTAAAAATTCTGATCCATCCGTTACTTTTTCCATTTCTCCTACATTTGTGATATTTCCAATATGCGTTACCGACTTTAAATAGTCTGGAGTTGGATAGCCTTGTGCATGTACCGTCAGATTTGGATATACCTCTTCATATGCATTTAAGAAATTAATTTCTTTTTCATTGACACTCCACCTTTCTTTTTACACGATGGCTTTGTTTATCCAGAAGTCTTTCTGAATAAACAAATGCCATTTTTCGGTTACTAAAGCAAGTTTTCCGTCCTAATACTTATAATAATGTAAGAATTGTATCTCCCCGATTTGCCTGTTTTGCATCTGTCGGAACAATATCTGTATATTGATCTGAATTAGTTATTAAAACTGGGGTAACGGTAGAGTATC
The DNA here is from genome assembly GCA_018712075.1 of Candidatus Fimimorpha faecalis. Taxonomy (GTDB): domain Bacteria; phylum Bacillota; class Clostridia; order Lachnospirales; family Lachnospiraceae; genus Fimimorpha; species Fimimorpha faecalis. Next base: position 12,413 of record DVHN01000079.1, on the reverse strand, counting down.
CCGCTTTTTTAATTTTCTGAATATCAAATTCCAGCAATACTTGTCCCTTTTTTACACGATCTCCCTGTTTTGCTTTTGGAGTAAAATACTTTCCTTCCAACTTTACCGTATCCATACCAACATGCATCAAAATTTCGGCTCCATCCTCAGTCGTCATTCCGATTGCATGTCCTGTTGGGAAAAATGCAGAAATGGTTCCATCTGCCGGTGCAGTTAACTTACCTTCCATTGGTTCAATGGCTATTCCCTGACCCAATGCGCCGCTCGAAAAAGCTTCATCTTCTACTTCACTTAATGGCTTTACCATTCCTTTTAATGGTGATACAATCATAGATTTCTTCATGGATTTTCCTGGAGCAGCTGGTTTTTCTTCTATCTTAGCAGCTGGTTTCTTTTCCTCATCTTTGTATGTAATCATTGTTAACACAAATGCAATTACGATTGCGACAACAACACCAATTAATGCGCCATACATGCTGGATAAATCATTCGTTGCTTTATCAATATAACTTGGGAATGCAAAGATTCCAAGTGCTCCGAAAATATAACATTTTACGTTTAATGCACCAATTACTGCACCACCGATTGCGGAAGCAATACAAGAAATAATAAATGGTTTTTTCTTTGGAAGAGAAATACCATAAATCGCTGGCTCCGTAACACCGAATGTACCAGAAATCGCTGCTGGAACAGCCAAAGAACGAATGTTTTTATCTTTTGTTTTAATTAAAATGGCAACAATAACTGCAGTCTGAGCAAACGTTGCAGTAAAGTATGGAGACATTACCGCATCATATCCTATTACACTGATATTGTTCATCATGATTGGAACCATACCCCAATGCAAACCGAAAATAACTAATACCTGCCAGAATCCACCTACAATTAATCCTGCAACAATTGGTGATAAGGAATATGCGCTTGAAGTAACCCATCCAATTGCAGAAGCTGCAAGATTTGCAATCGGACCTACTATGAGGAATGTTAATGGTACAATAACAAGTAAAGTAGCCATTGGTACTAAGAAGTTTTTTACAACGTCTGGAATAATCTTTTTCCAAAGTCTTTCAATTTTAGAACCTACAAATACGGATAAAATAACTGGAATTACACTTGATGCATATCCGCCTCCAGGAAGCAAAACTGGAATTCCAAGAAACTTCGTATAAATATTAGTTTCAAACGCAGTACCTGCAAAAATTGTTCCAATTGGTTCTAAACTTGTAAGATCCACAATATTTGGGTATACAAGTGCTGCACCAATTGCCATTCCGACAAACTTATTCATTCCAAATTTCATTGCTGCCATATAACCCAAGAAGATCGGCATAAAATAGAAGAACCCATCGGCTACCGAATAAAGAATAATATAAGTTCCGCTCGTTTCCGACATACCGCAGAAACTGGCTAAAGCTAATAAACCCTTCACCATACCAGTTGCTGCCAATACACCGAGCAATGGAGAGAAAATACCAGAAATAATATCAATCAAGGTCATTTTCTCCTTTTCTCCACTGTCAACTGCTGCACCTTCTCCTCCAAATCCACCGATTTGATTTACAACTGCATATACATCTGGCACATGATTTCCAATTACAATCTGATATTGTCCGCCGCTCTGCAAAACTGTTACAATACCATCCGTTGCTTTTAATACTTCCGTATTCGCTTTGGACTCGTCTTTGAGCTTAAAACGCAGTCTTGTAATACAATGCGTCAAACTTACAACATTCGACTTTCCTCCTACATTTTGGATAATGATTCTTGCTAATCCATCATACTTACTTGCCATAATAACTCCCTTCCTTATTTATGATTCGTTTGCTATGCGTTTATAAGTATGAATTTGTAGAAAGAAAAAACCGAATAACATAGAGTTCTCCCTATTGTCATTCGGTCTCGCCATCTTTACATGTAACAATCCATACATTATAATCCGCAAATAAATTTTGCTTCTTCTACTCCTGTTCATCAATGATTCTTTTAATATGAACCGTTAGATAGACAATCTCTTCTTCTGTCAATCTGTAATCGACTTTTGACTCCATATAGTTACGGATCTTTTCCGCACAACAATAGGCCTCTGGATACTTTCGCTTAATTAATTCACAGAATTCCAAATCATCGGTCTGATAATATTGGTTACATATTGCTCTTTGCACAAAAAACTTCAGATGAGTCAAAAAACGCTCATAAGCTAATGTTTTTTCATCTAGCTCAATATGGAAATGATAACGCACGATATTCAGCACATCTTGAATAATTTGCGTCATCTGAATCGAATGCTGCATATCCGTATCCAACTCTGCATTTACAATATGAAGAGCAATAAATCCAGCTTCATCCTCTGGAAGTTCTACCCCCAATTGTTCTTTTATAATGGATAACGCTTCCTTTCCAATTAAGAACTCATGGTTATAAAAACGTTTGATTTCCCATAACAGAGCATTGTGAAATTCCATCCCCTGTTTTTTTCTTTCTATTGCAAAGCTAATATGATCCGTCAAAGCAATATAAATTGTATCGCTTAATTTTTTGTTCAGTGAAAACTTCGCATAGGAAATAATCTTATTTGCAGTTTTAATATGTTCATATGGAATTTTTTCTACCAATACCTGAAACTGCTCTCGGTTATCTTTTCCTTGAATTAGAAAGATCTTTTCCACTTTCTTCTGGTCTATCTCGTCGTCTGGTACACGCTGAAAGCCGATTCCACGTCCCATAATTACGACTTCTCGTCCCTGTTCATCGACAGAACTGACTACATTATTATTAATAATTTTCGTAATTTTCAATGCATACCGACTTCCTTTCAACCATTCTGAGCAAAAAAATAACTACGTCGCACTCTCAATCAATCAGAGGGCACGACTCCACAATCCTGTAGCTCTGATGAAACGAGAGAATCCAACCTAGTTTTGCCTGCCTACCAGTAACAATCTGGATTATCTTCTCATAAGGGATTCTATCTAAATCCGCAAAATTTCTTGTAAATTTATACTAGCATATTCGCCATAAATTGTCAAGTTAAATTTTGTTTTTTTATTATCGTGATATGAAAAAGAATCTCCAACGGAAGTTCTTCTTGTTATTTTTCCCCTATATTCGTAAAACTCTTCTATTTTTTTAAGCACTATATCTAATTTTTAACTTATAAAGGAAAGACTATTGAAACTGATTTTCCATAAATATATTAGCTGGAAAAAGTCATCTCAATAGTCTTTCTAATAAATCCTTTTACTTCATTTCCTTTATCATCTGTGCATATTCTAATTCTTTAAATCCTAAACGACGATACAAGCTTCTAGCTCTCTCATTGTCCAATTCTGTTTCTAAACGCAGCCTCGTTACTTCTGGACCTGCATGTTCCTCCACATACTGGAAAAATTGTCTGCCCAGTCCTTTAGAGCGAAACGCTTCTAAAATATATAGCTCTTCCAACCATATTACAATTCCGCCCGCTTCTTGGGAAAATGTCTTAGCAGTCAAGCCATATCCAACCACTTCTTCATCCCACTCTAATATATATCCTTCTGCATACTCTTCAGAACGCATTAATTCTTCAAATGTACGTTCATGATACTCCTCTGGGATTGACTTCAATACTGCATCCGATGCATACATCTCTTTTGCAAGACGCAGAAATACTTCTCTATCGTTTTCTGTAATTTTTCTAACCATATAACTTCCTCACTTTAATTATTTTCTCATTTGCTTATCTATTATATCAGATCGAATCTTCTTTTCAAAGTATCTATTTTAGCATACATCCCTTCGTACAAAACCATCATAGGCAGTTAACAGAAATACAATCATGTACACAGCAATTACTCCAATTGCAAATGTCACTGTCTGTTCTGGAAAAATCATCGTTCCACTCTTTATTACTTCTAAATCAGTATTTGCAAAAATTAAATAACGTCCCCAGTCCACGTTAGTTAAAATCAAAAACTGTGTAATCGTTTTTCCTGCCAACAATGCTCCAACACCTAACCCAATTGCAACGGAAGAAGTACGTAAAATTGATGAAATCATAAATGCCATTGTCATCATAACAACTAAGTCCACTGCTTTTATTGCATATCGAGTTAGAAAAAATATTGCTGCACTTTGTTCTTGAATCACCCCATTTTGAACAGTAATATAAGAAGTGTTCCAATCTCCGTCAAACAGGAACGTTGCAAATCCTAACTGAATCAAATAAAGCAATACCGTAAAAATTGCACTAATCGATAACAATGTAAGATATTTACTAAAGAAGATTTTCCTTCGACTAATTGGGTTAATCAGCAAAAATTTAATTGTACCATTGGAGAATTCTCCTGCAATACTTCCTCCAGCTAAAATAACTACAAACATACTTAACGCCGTCATAATTAAGAGCGAGGTATCCATCATATTCCATCTATCCTCTTCATAATAATATCTGCCTGAATCCTCTGAAATTACGTGGATTTTATTATTTTCCAAACGGTATTTTTCTATTTGAATTTCTTCCATAACAGTCTGATAATATTCTGAGTCTGTTTCTTTTTCTGCTTCTAGCTGAAAACGTGTCTTTTGATTCCGAGTATAACTCTCAATCAATTCCGCTAAGGATGCATCTGGATTCCACTCATGATCCATTGCATATTGATAGGCAAAACCAACTTCCTTCTTCTCTTCATCCGTAATATCCATATGTGCAATTTCTTTTTGTTTATATTCACAATACTTTTTATAATCTCTTTCTCGAACGCTTTGCTTTAACTCTTCCAATTCCGTTTGTATTTCTGTTCGCTGCTCTGAACTTAGACTAGCCTCACTTAGCTGTGCCTGTTTTTCATAAAATGCCTCATTGATTGCAAGATACATCCAACTATTTTCTAGTTGAAACTCTTTTGTTGTATACAAATCATTTTCTTCAATAAAATCATATAAATCCAACTCAATTTGATAATCAGGCGATGTCTGAGAACGATAATACTGCTTTTGCTGCTGAATGGATTCTTTGGAAAACTGTGAATATTGAATGTCCATATTCGTTCCATTACTGCGGAATAACAAATGAATCCCTACAATCAACAACAATCCAAGTACAATCAACACCCATGTACTAATTTTAGAAAATATTTTTTGATACTCATTCCTCATTAAGCGAAGCAATCGAATCCCCTCCCTTTTCTGTCATTTCCAAAAATACATCTTCCAATGATACCTTTTCCTTTGGACACACAGTTAAAATCGAAAAACCATTTAAAATTATATTTTTGTTTATCTCTATTAACTGATCGGTATTATCAATGGAAAGCTCAAAATGTTCTTCATCCTTTTTTTCTGCATTTAATGTATAGTTTTTCTCTAGCCAACTGACAACCTTCGAAGATTCCTTTACATGATAACAATAAATTATCTTTTCCTCTTGCGCAGTTTCCAGTATCGCTCCAATTTTTTGGACTTGAATTAGCTTTCCTTCCGATAAAATTCCAACACGATCACACATCAATTCCATTTCACTCATTAAATGACTGGACACAATCACACAAACGTTTTTCCTATGTGCCAGTTCTTTCAAAATATCCCTTAAATGTTTAATTCCTGCTGGATCAAGTCCATTGGTCGGTTCATCTAAAATTAAAACTTCTGGATCTGCCATTAACGTTACCGCCAATCCAAGACGCTGACGCATTCCAAGCGAATATTTCTTTACCTTCTCATGAATTCGATTGGAAAGTCCCACAAGTTCTACGATTTCTTTTAAACGTTCGTCTGTAACTCCCTTTCTCATTCTTGCAAACATCTTTAGATTGCTCCATCCACTCATATAAGAATAGAGTTCTGGATTTTCTACAATTGCACCAACTCGTGTCAATGCCTTTTCAAACTCTTTTTCCAAATCATATCCACAAATTTTTACATTTCCCTCATCGGATTGTAATAGACCCGTTAGAATTTTAATTGTAGTCGTTTTTCCAGCTCCATTTGGTCCTAAAAACCCAAACACTTCACCAGCATATACTTCCATCGTTAAATCTGGAATTGCAACTTTTTTTCCAAACCTCTTTTTTAAATGTTCAATTTGAACAACTGCTTCCATTCCACTCATCCCTCCTCTACGCAGCGGTCATATTATTAACCATATAGCGATCTATTGTAATTCGCACAATCTTCCAACCATCATCTGTAAGTGTCAAATAAACATTGGCACTTAATTGTTCATTTCGTTTCGCCTTTTGATCGGTTTCTAGTCCATATTCCGTCCAAACTTCTTTACTAATTACTTCGATTCCAGTTGGAAGGATTACTACGGTTTCTCCTGATAATGTAAAATCATAATTATATTCAATTTTGCATAATGCCCCGTTTGTTCCATATTTATTAATTTGATAATCTGTCATAATTCCTGATAGCTGCTCTAAATTTTCATTTTTTTCTTCTAAAAACTGATCCATCTGCATTTGGAACACTTCTTTATCCATTCCTCCATCTTGCAGACGCATTTCTTTTTTCTCCCAATAAGTACCCATTAATTGTTCCGCCTGTATATTCGATGCCCTTTTATCTACAGCAAACTTCATAACTGCCTCCATATAATTTTCTATCAATTCTTTTGCTGACTCTTTTTGCTGATTAAATTGAATCGTGCCTACTGTAATATAACTAACAAGCCCAACAATTAAAATCATTGCTAACACTAGTCCCCGATTCACTTTTTTATACCATCGTTTCATAAACTCCTCCTTCTAGTTTCTTTTTCCAGACTGAGACTGCTGCAAAATGTTCTTCCAAAAGGATTGCTTATGTATTAGAAACATTTTACAGCAGCCTATCTTTTATCTATATAAAAAAGGAAGCCAGATGACAAAGCCTTTCCTTACTTTGTCACTTCCTCTGTCTTCCCTATCTTACCAAATAAACCTGAAGAAAATCCTTCCTTTTTTCTGAATATTTTCTTAAATTTTATAATAACTCTAATTGCTCTTCCTTTTTTAATGCTTCTATATCTTCTAAAATAGATTTCTGTTTTTCATAAAATAATAGTTCTCTGTTATGACGATAATATGCTTCACATCCATTTTGACTAATAAATCGAGTTGCGAACGGGTTTGCAGATAATTCAGTAAGGAAAATAACCATTTCTTGACTATCTCCAAATACTTCTTCCATAAATAAAAATGCCATATCCAACTGCTGTTTTACGGAAGAGATTATTTCCCTACGCTCTGCAACTAAATCTTGAAATTTCGTTTTCACAAAATCAAACGCTGCCTGTGCCGTCGTTTCATTTAAACTATTTACTTGTTTTTCATACTGTTCTAATTGCTTTGTAATCTGCATTTGTATTTGCCATCCTCTTCGATCCAAAAGTCCTGCTTTCTTCTGAGACTGTGCTTTATCCGTCTGTTGTTTTATTATCATCTCGATCATATCCTGACCAGAATAAGATTCATAAGATGGACGATGCAAATTCATTTTCCATTGTTTTAAATAAGCAAATACCTCTGTTGTCACTTGATCCATTCCATCCGCTTCCATCATATTGGAACTTAACCGATCTAACATCAATCCAATCACACTTAGTTTCTCATCAAATGCAGCCTGTTCCAATCGCTGTTTGATTGCCGTATTCCAATTTCCTTTTAAAACCTCATCTACATGATAAATATCTTGATATTTCTTATATAAGTCCAAATAGTTTGCAAAATCTTTTGCAATTGCTGGATGTTGTAAATATTGAACAATTAATGATTCGGTTATAGGAATATTCAATTCTTCATAAGTTTCCATCATACGAGACAAATCTTCCCATCCTCTGGCTGTTACAAATATTTTTCCATCCACCGTTGTCTGAATATCGTAAAAATGTTCTTTTTTTATTTCCAAATAGGATAAAATTGCTCCGTGAATGTCCTGCTCGTAGGCATACTCTTTCCAAACCGTAAAGTTTTCCTCAATTTCTATTTTTTTGACACGATCCAACGTTACCAGATCAAATTCTCGAACCGATTTATTATATTCTGGAGGATTCCCTGCGGTAACAATCACCCATCCAGCAGGCAATTGATGATTGCCAAATGTTTTATACTGCAAAAATTGAAGCATCGTTGGAGCGAGCGTTTCGGAAACACAATTAATTTCATCCAGAAATAAAATTCCCTCTTTTAGCCCAGTCTTCTCCATTTGTTCATAAACAGCTGCAATAATTTCACTCATTGTATATTCCGTTGTAGAATACGTTTCTCCTCCATACTGCTTTTCCTTAATAAATGGAAGCCCAATTGCTGTCTGTCTTGTATGATGTGTCATCGTATAAGAAACAAGTCCAATCTTACATTCCCTTGCCACTTGTTCCATAATTGCCGTTTTTCCAATTCCTGGAGCTCCAATTAATAAAATTGGTCGTTGTTTTACAACTGGAATTCGATATTCTCCAAAAATGTCTTTACTCAAGTATGCCTTTATCGCCTGCTTAATTTCTATTTTGGCTTGCTTAATATTCATTGTCCATTCTCCTCTATCTCAATTGTTCTAACTCTTCTTCGCCAATCACTAGTTTGATTGCCCAAGGTGGTACTTGTTCCTCTGTATAATCCTGCTTAAAAAATATAAAAGCCACCTCATAACCTGGATTTTTCTTTGGATAAATCCCATATCCATCGGTAAAATAAAGCAATCCTTTTAAATGAAGCAATTCTTTCTTTGCCTTTAATTGTTCAATATAAGTAAATACAGGGCGAAAATCTGTTCCTCCAAACCCTTTTACTTCAAAAGAATCCATATACTGTTTTAAATCTTCTTGCGAACGAATTACAACGTCTTTTTGTACCTTTGCATCACATTCAATAATATGAATATCTACCTTTTTAAAAAAGTTTTCCGATTCTTTTAAGATCTCATAAGTTTTATTTAAAAACTGCTGCACCAATTCCTCTTTGCAAGAACCAGATGTATCAATTGCAATCGCAAACTGTTCAATCTTAGTCGTTTCCTGAAATTCATATGGTTCAATTAATGGCATGTTTTTATAAAGCTGTAAGCCATACGTATAAAATCCATAATCAAACGAATCAGGGTCCACCTTCATTTCCTCTTTGGTGACAGCAAATCTTCTCAAAAACTTCCGATAATCCTGTCTTTCCCGATTCTCAATCCGAAGCATCTGTATCATATCTCCTGCTTCTTTTTCTCTTCCTTTGGAGATTGTTTCCAGATTTGTTTTGATCCGTTCACTAATATCTTTCCACTTATCTGCCAATTCCCTCTGCTTTTCCCTGGTTAACGGAGGCTGTTTCTGCATCGAAGAATCCTGATTTGGAGAAGAATTGTTTCCCTGCGACGCTGCTTTCGACGAAGGCTCATCTTTTAAATACTCCCAGAAACTATGGTCATCAATGACAAACTCTTTTCTCCACTCTAAAAACTGCCCATAAGATAACTGTTTTCCTTTTAAAAAATGGTAAATTCCCTCTGCCGTTAGCACCTTCATATGGTTTCGCAATTGTTCATAAATTTGCTCCCTGCCATCCGACGGAACCAGATGCACACAACGTTGTTTCATTCCATCCAAAATTGCTTCCACCGCAATATCACAAGCCAAATTCCACTCCTCTGCATCCCGATCTTGTGCATTCATCATATGGCGAAACATACAATGAAACAATAAATGCAAATAATCTCGATTTACCAAAACAGTATCCGCTCGATAACGCTCTATCACATAGGATGGATTATATAAAATATGAATTCCATCGGTTCCGATGCTGCGTGTATTCAAGTTAAGCTTTGGTTCCAAACTAGCTAACGCCAAATCGAAAAAACGCATGGAAATATAAATTTCATTTCTCGATGCATTCCAAATTCGACGTCCAATCTCTTCTAACTGCGTCTTCAACGCTCCTGGCATATTTCCTTTCTTCCTTTCTCTAAACTTTCATAGAGGTATCTATCTTTACAATTCAAATAATTTTTCCTCTGCCATTCCAAATCGACTTTGATATTCCATCAACATAGAAACAGCCTGTATTTTCTGCTTCTTTTGAGCCAATTCCAATATATTTGGCAGATCCGTTTGCCGAATCAACTCCCAATCCATTAATTTGCGAATTCCCTCCCAATCTTCTTGATTCAAAAGATAATCGATCATTTCTGTTATATGTTCCATAATAAACGTTTCATAAATTTCTTTTGCTTTTTGAGATAACTGATAGGGCGTACATAAACGATACCAAGCCAAACGCACGGACTGTTGGATACTGTCCGCTTCCACTTTGTAAAATAAACTGTCATATTCATGATAATCAATTCCATCTGCAAATACCGTATTCCGATAAGAAAATCCTGCCCCTAAAATATCTTGATGAATCGTTCGAGCCATTGTATTTTCCTGATAATCAAACACATAAGATGGAAATAATAATCGATTTTCTTTTAATACTACTTCTATTTCTGAGTCAAACTCACTCAAAATATACTTCATACCCCGCATCTTTTTTTGGTTTCCATTTAATTGAAGCGTATTCAATTCATAACAGTTTTTAAATGCTCCATCTCCAATATCCGTTAACTGATCTCCAAAACAAACCTTCTTCAGACTACGGCAATTATAAAACGCATGTGCTCCTAATCGTTTCACTGTCGCAGGCAACTGAACTTCCTTTAGTTGCCGATGCTCTGCAAAAGCAAATTTATCAATTTGAATTACTGGAATCCCATCAAATTGTTCTGGAATGGAAACTCGACGTCCATTTCCTATATATTTCTTAATAATGATACAACTATCCTTTATTTCATATTGTAAATCGATTACAGTTCTGTTCATTTTTACCTCACATTTAAAATTAATACGAATACGACGTACCACGTTTTTAACGATTTGTCAAGTATTTTTCAGAGTAACCATTACTTTATAAAATGAAAAACAATAACAAAAGCAGGTGCTTTCCTTCTCTATTTAGCGAAAACACCTGCCATATTTTTTTGATTATCCCCAGCGCTGCAAAACAATTCTTGCCAAAATGTCTGCGACCTCATCTATACTAAATTTACTGCTGTCTATCATAATATCTTTATTATCAAAAACCGATGTTACCTCTGGACAATATTTTCTCTGATAGTTTGTCCTAGCTCGGTCTACATCTTTTATCATTCTAACCGCAGTTTTTTGATCCATTTTCAGTTCTTGAACACAGTTCTCATATCTTTTTTCATATGGAGCATAAATATAAACATTCAAATGATTTTTAAAATCTTTCAGAATACTGTCCGAACACCTTCCTACAATAATACAAGAACTTTTCTTTGCAGCATCACGAATAATATTCTTTTGCGAATAAAATATTTCATCTGTAATATTATAAATTCCCATATTAAATCGATATTTTTTCCTTAAAAAATAATATTTTGTATTCTCTTCTGCATCACTAATTGCTGCCACAGACTGTTGCATCCTTTTTGCCGTTTCCACTACAATATCTCTATCTAAATATTCAACTTCCAACCTCTCTGCCAACTTCTGCGCAATCGTTCTTCCCATACTCGCAAATTGTCTTGATATCGTTACAACATATTGTTCCATATTCACCACCTGATTCTAAATTCTTTTTAATTTTCCATTAAAACCTTAACCGTTCGACCATTTTTCTTTTGAACCCTTCTCACTACACACGACAAACTATAATTAATAATAAAATAGATCAATGCTGCAAGACCAAACAATACAAATACATCTGAAACACCAATCATTCCTGTACCATTGTAGCGATGAGCACCACTTAAAATCTGCTTTATTCTTGACATTAACTCAATCGTAGCCACATTTGCAAGATAAGAAGAATCTTTAATCGTTGTAATTACTTGACTCAAAAGAGTTGGTATCACATTTTTATATGCCTGTGGCAATACAATATAAATCATAATCTGCATGGTACTAAATCCTTGAGAGTACCCCGCTTCAAACTGTCCTACTGCTACGGAATTTAATCCTCCTCTAACAATCTCTGCAATAACCGATGATGTAAAAAGTATCAATGCTACAGCTGCTTTAAATAATAGCTTTGACTCTACAGATGTAAGTCCAAACATTTTTTGTGCAAAGAAACTTGGACACGGACAAAAGACAAGACAAATAAAAATCCATAAAAGAAGTGGCGTGTTTCGAAACACTTCTATGTAAACAGTGGCAATCCATCCAAATAGTTTACTTTTGGAACGTGTACAATAATTTCTTAGCAATGCCAATATCGATCCAATTAAAATACCGAAACCAACAGAAATAACCGAAATAATCAATGTAAATAAAATCCCTTTTAAGATATAAATTAAAATTAAATGGTTACTTAAAATTGAAAAACTTGCACCCCAATCACCCATCAGGCTTTTACCTCCTTTCTCTTATTATAACTTCTCGGAATCTTCAGCCCTGATTTTATAAGGCT
>DVHN01000078.1 GCA_018712075.1 Candidatus Fimimorpha faecalis | reverse complement strand
GGACGAACTCAAGACAATCATCTGGAGATATTTCATCAGCTACTGGAATAACCGGAGGATTTGTGATACTGTCAAGATTAGTTGACACATTTTCCTCAAGGGTTTTGTATCCTATGCAGCCGTTTTCAGTGAATCATAATATTGCTGTCGTTTGGGCATCGGAGGCAAACCTCCATTTATTTTTGCCAATGATAATTATACTCTAAGACACAAAAATGAAGCCACTGCTCTATAGATGATGATTCATCTATTTTGCAGTGGCTCCGCTGCTAGAATTATTTATCTCTATAATGTCCTCGGCAGTGCGCAATATAAATGCGGCCATTTTCCATGTGGTAGACCAGACGGTCTTTGTCGTTGATCCGTCGGCTGTATTCTCCCTGTAGATCGCCAGTTAGAGGTTCAGGTTTTCCGATCCCTTCCATGCAGCCATTGCGTTCAATATCCTTTATGAGCTGGTTAATTCGTTTGATTGTTTTTTTATCCTGAGTTTGCCAGTAAAGGTAGTCTTCCCAGGCGTCGTCAGACCAGATTTTTTCACTCATCTTCCACCTCGATCAGTTCGTGTGCGGTGCCCTTCCCTTCCCGCAGCTCCTGAACGGATTTTTTAACATAAGCGATGTTAGCCTCAGAGAAAAAAGGGTCTGGAGCCTGGGCGATTTCAAATGGGATACGTTTCTCGCGCAAAACTGCTTTCACAAAAAGATTGATAGCGGTGGAAGTATTTAATCCGACGTTGGAGCAGAATTTGTCAAAGTCAGCCTTATCCTTCTGGTCTACTCTTGCTGTTAATGTTGTCAGAGCCATAGAAATATCTCCTTTCTGTGTTCTATTTGATTTAATTATAGCACTAACGTATGCTAATAGCAAGTATATGTATTACAAAACTGAAATTATTTGGAGTAAAGTGCTCAGAGAGATCTGGGCTGTTTTTATGCCTTTTGCAGGAGGTGAGTGACATATGGCAAACCAGATCAAGGGCATCACGGTGGAGATCGGCGACAATACCAGCGGTCTGGAAAAGCCGCTGTCTGACGTCAACAATTCCATAAAAAAAATAAGGGACATAGTTACCGATGAACCCCGTAGCAATGCTCATGTACCATAAAGTAACACAGAATTTGAATGATAGTCATGCACTATTCCAAGCCCATATAAATTGCAAAAAGCAGACGGAACACAGGCATTTGGTCTGCTTTTTGTAATTTACCCTCTTGACATCCGTGTTATTGTGTTTTGTGCTGTATTTATAATAACATAACACTAAAGAACAGAATGGCGGTGGGAATTTGGAGATAGTTGTAAGCAATAAGGCAAGCCGACCTCTATACGAGCAGATAGCATCACAAATTAAAGCGGCGATTATGAGTGGTGAGTTAAAAGCTGGTGAAGCAATTCCGTCTGTAAGGTCATTGGCAAAGTCATTGCATATTAGTATTTTAACGGTTCAAAAGGCATATGCCACATTGCAAGAAGATGGTTTTATTGAAACGACCGCTGGAAAAGGTTGTTATGTATCAGCGCAAAATCAAGATTTTTATCTGGAAGAACAGCAAAAAAAGATAGAAGAAAAGTTTTCAGAAGCAATCGAGATTGCCCGCACAAGCGGAATATCTCTGGATAAGTTGACAGAATTACTTACACTAATGTATCAGGAGGATGAATGATGAACGATAATGTTTTAGAAATTCAAGGACTATCTAAAGACTATGGCGACTTTATTCTTGACAAAGTAAGTTTTTCACTCCCTCGGGGTGTCATTATGGGGCTGATTGGAGAAAACGGCGCAGGAAAATCGACAACGATTAACTGTATCCTAAATGAAACGCAAAAAACTGGCGGGAAAATACTTATTTTTGGTAAAGATCATATTTTGGATGAAATCGAAATTAAAGATAAACTCGGTGTGGTTTTCGATGAAAACCATTTTCCTGACATTTTCACAGCAGAGGAAATCGGGAAATTTATGTCTGGAATTTAATCCAGTTGGGATTGGCTGCTTTATCGCCAGTATCTCGAAAAATTTGAATTGCCAAAGGATAAGAAAATTAAAGACTTTTCCAAAGGCATGAAAGTGAAATTGGCATTTGCCGTGGCTCTGTCCCACAAGGCCGAACTGCTGATTTTAGACGTAGAATGTAGCCCCTCTCAGACTGTGTATGCCGGTGTATAGTGTGGAGGAAGGAGGACAAATAGGTACAGTAAACACAGCAGAAAGAAAAAAGTGTGTATAGAGTAAGGTAGGAACGACCATGAAAGTGGTCGCTTTTTTTATGGGGAAAAATCCCCCTATCCTACAAGCTATAAGGAAAGGAGGTCATATCCATGAACACCAAGATCTGCTATCTATACCGGGATGCAGATAACTATAAGGTTCATAATGAGTGCGTTATCCAGGGGGAATTATCCAAGGAGCAAATCCAAAGTATTCTTGATTGCTGTGACATGGGTGAATATTTTATCCCAAGACAGGTCGGGATGCCGGAAAGGAGATTCGATGAGTATGATGCCGAGGTCGATCATTGCTGGTTTGAAATTAGCGAAGATGGGTTTGAGCGCACAAATCAGCCTGCGAATATTCCCTTAACGGCCAGACAGCTTGTGGAGAACTTTGCCCTTCGTAAAGATAATTGGGATGACACGGAGTGGATGGCTTCAGAAACAGAAAATAGTGATTTAGGAATGGAGATGTAGCTGATGAATGAATGGGAACGCCTGCACCAGCAGGCCAAGCGGTACCAGGCTGAGTATCCTCCCGGTACCCGAATCATGTTACTGAGCATGGGCAGAGATCCCTGTCCTGTCGAAGATCAGACAAGAGGCACTGTCAAAGTGGTGGATGATATCGGAACACT
>DVHN01000077.1 GCA_018712075.1 Candidatus Fimimorpha faecalis | reverse complement strand
CTGTTAACCGTTGGGTCGTAGGTTCGAGTCCTACTCGGGGAGCTAAAAAAACCGTAAGTGCTTACACTTACGGTTTTTTACATTGTAATTTCAAAATTTAGTAATCTAAAACATAATAAATTTATTTCGTGATAAATGCATGAAAATTTTGCTCTGGGAAATAGTAATACAGGAAATAAAAATCTAGGAAAAGGAGAAAATGCCATGTATCACACGAAAATTCGTCAAATTATTGGAAGAGAAATTTTGGACTCAAGAGGGAACCCTACGGTAGAAGCTCAAGTAGAACTTGGGGATGGAACGATTGCGACTGGGGCTGCTCCAAGTGGAGCTTCTACTGGTATTTTTGAGGCATTAGAACTGAGAGATAAAGAAGAAAATCGGTATTGTGGAAAAGGTGTAAAAAAGGCAGTAGAAAATATTAATCATACGATTCATCATAGTTTAGTTGGAAAAGATGTCAGTGATATTTATGAGATTGATCGCATTATGATAGAAGAAGATGGAACAAAAGATAAGTCAAATTTAGGAGCAAATGCAATTTTGGCAGTTTCGATTGCTTGTGCACGTGCAGCCTCCAAAGCTCTTTATGTACCAATGTATCGGTTTTTAGGAGGAGTCAATGCAAATACGCTGCCAGTACCAATGATGAATATTTTAAATGGTGGGGCACATGCTGCAAATACCGTAGATGTACAAGAGTTTATGATTATGCCAGTAGGAGCATGTTGTTTTAAAGAAGGATTGCGTTGGTGTGCAGAAGTATTTCATTCTTTGGCAGGATTATTGAAGAAAGAAGGACTAGCTACAGCGGTAGGAGATGAAGGGGGATTTGCACCGAATTTAGACAGTGATGAAGAAGCAATTCGTTATATTTTAAGGGCAGTAGAATTAGCTGGATATGAGCCAGGAAAAGACTTTTTACTTGCTATGGATGCTGCATCCAGTGAGTGGAAAGGAGAGGGCTGTTATTTTCTTCCAAAAAGCAAACAGACCTTTACAACCGAACAGTTAATTGATCATTGGGCAAAACTTTGTAGAAAATATCCAATTTGTTCCATTGAAGATGCATTGGATGAAGAAGATTGGGACGGGTGGAAAGTGTTAACAAAAGAATTGGGAAATAAAATCCAATTAGTGGGTGATGATTTATTTGTTACGAATACGGAACGTTTAAAAAAGGGAATTGAACTTGGATGCGGAAACTCGATATTGATTAAATTGAATCAAATTGGAAGTATATCGGAAACATTGGATGCAATTAAAATGGCTCATCGGGCAGGTTATACTGCTGTCGTATCGCATCGTTCCGGAGAGACAGAAGATACAACAATTGCAGATTTAGCAGTGGCATTGAATACAGGTCAAATAAAGACTGGAGCACCAAGTCGTAGTGAGCGAGTCGCAAAATATAATCAGTTGTTAAGAATCGAAGAAGAGATTGGAAAAAATGTTTGCTATTTAGGAAAACAGGCACTTTCTTGTTTAAAATAGAATCATTATAAGAAATGATTTGTGAAATATTTATAAATTTCTGGGAATAGTTGACAAATATTTGAGAACTCTCTACAATGAAATTATAGGAAATCGAAAAATAGAAGGAATAAATTTCATGTAATAATTACGGACTGGAAATGATTCTAGAAAGGATGAGGATTTAGTATGAGAAAAAGAAAGTTATTGAAAGCAGGTATCATGGCTGCGGCAATGGGAACAACGGTTAAACTGGTTTTGGACGAGAAAAAGAAACAAGAAGAATTGAAACGAAAAATGGAAATAGAAGAAGAAATCGAAGAACGGGATTATTCAAATCGAAGGGCGTATTTTATTGGTGGGGGCTTGGCGAGTTTAGCAGGTGCGGCATATTTGATTCGTGATGCGAAGTTCCCAGGAAATCAGATTACGATTTATGAAGGAATGTCCGTGATAGGAGGAAGTAATGATGGGATTGGTACACCCGAGGGTGGATTTGTATGTCGTGGTGGACGAATGTTAAATGAAGAGACTTATGAGAATTTCTGGGAACTATTTCGCAGCATTCCATCATTGGAACAACCTGGAAGAAGTGTGACGGAGGAGATACTCAATTTTGATCATGCGCATCCAACTCATGCAAAGGCACGTCTTGTAGATAAAGATGGAACGATTGTGGATGTGCGTAGTATGGGATTTCATATGAAAGATCGAATTGCATTAGTAAAATTATTGATGACATCAGAAGAAGAATTGGATGATATGACAATTGAAGATTGGTTTTCGGATACACCACATTTCTTTGAAACTAATTTTTGGTATATGTGGCAGACAACATTTGCATTTCAAAAATGGAGCAGCTTATTTGAATTTCGGCGTTATATGAATCGTATGATTTTTGAATTCAGCAGGATCGAAACATTAGAAGGAGTAACGAGAACACGATTTAATCAATATGATAGTGTAATTCGTCCATTGGAAAAATATTTGCTCGATCATGGGGTAGAAATTAAGAAAAATTGTATTGTGAGGGATATTGATTTTACAGAAGATATTATCATTACAGCGAAAACCATTCATTTAGAACAGGACGGCATAAAAACAATGGTTTCACTGAAACCAGAAGATCTGTGTTTTTTGATAAATGGATGTATGACCGATAATGCTACGCTTGGGGATTTGCATCATCCTGCTCCAGAGTCGATACAAAAACCTATGTCAGCAGAACTTTGGGAAAAGATTGCATGTAAAAAACCAGGATTTGGAAATCCAGATCCATTCTTTGGAAATGAGAAAAAATCGAATTGGGAAAGTTTTACTGTGACAATGAACGGAAATTATCTTTTGAAATTAATTGAAAACTTTTCAGGCAATGTACCTGGAAATGGAGCGCTTATGACTTTTCGAGATTCTTCCTGGCTAATGAGTATTGTAGTTGCAGCTCAACCACATTTTGTAAATCAGCCGTGTAATCAGACTATTTTTTGGGGATATGCACTTCATACGGATATACCAGGAGATTATGTGAAAAAACCAATGAAGGATTGTACGGGTGAAGAGATTTTGACAGAATTTTTATATCATATTCATATGTTAAATGAAAAAGATTCTATTATGAAAACAATCGTTAATGTGATTCCGTGCAGAATGCCTTATATTAATGCACAGTTTCAACCAAGAAAGATGAGTGACCGTCCATATGTAGTGCCAGATGGATCGGTAAATTTTGCGATGATTAGTCAGTTTGTAGAGATTCCAGAAGATATGGTATTTACAGAAGAATATTCGGTTCGAGCTGCGAGAATGGCAGTTTATGAATTATTGAAAATTGAGAAACCGATTTGTCCTGTTACCCCGTATAATCGTTCTCCAAAAGTACTTGCAAAGGCAATTTATACGTCATTTAGAAAATAAAGAGAGAATTTTGAGAAAACACCAGTGGTAGATCAAATTGAGTAGATCTGCCGCTGGCTGCTTTTATTTCCTCTTTATTTTCTAAAAGTTTATAAAATATTTATTGTATTTCCGTTTAGGCAGTTTTATAATAAAAAAAATGATTATAAAGGGCAGCTGCCCGTTACCTAGAAGCAGTGGTTTTTCGCCTATGAAAAATGAAAGGATTTTAATTATGAAAGAAAAGTTTTATCGATTTATGCAAGGACGTTACGGTGTGGATCAATTTTCCCGCTTTTTATTAATTTTAGCGATTGTGGTTCTTGTACTTAATATGTTTATAAGAAGTGCATTATTTGAACTAATTCCATTTGCATTATTAATCTACACGTATTTTCGCATATTTTCCAGGAATATTGCTGCCAGATCAAAAGAAAATCAAAAATATTTGGAGTT
>DVHN01000076.1 GCA_018712075.1 Candidatus Fimimorpha faecalis | reverse complement strand
GGGCTGAAGATTCCGAGAAGTTATCGGTAAAGAAGGGAGGATCTATGGGAAAAAGAAAATGGATTGCTTTGGTAATGTCCTGGATTCTAGTGGTTATAGGAATTTTGACAGGATGTACAGTCGAGAGCAATCAAACAGTTATATCAACCGATGAGTCTGTTTTTTCCATTGAGGAGGACGGTATCTACTCTAGCAAGGAGGATGTTGCTCTCTATATACATACATATGGACATTTGCCGTCAAATTATGTTACAAAGCAAGAAGCACAAGAACAGGGATGGGATAGCAGAGAAGGAAATCTTTGGGAAGTACTTCCTGGAAAAAGTATTGGCGGAGACCATTTTGGAAATTATGAAGGACAGCTTCCAGAGGGGCATTCTTATAAAGAATGTGATATTGACTTTGACGGAGGGTATCGCAATGGAAAAAGGATTATTTATTCCGATGATGGAATGATTTTCTATACAGAAGATCATTATAATACATTTGAGCAATTGTATTAAACGCTTTGAGGAG
This sequence comes from Candidatus Fimimorpha faecalis, assembly GCA_018712075.1. GTDB lineage: Bacteria > Bacillota > Clostridia > Lachnospirales > Lachnospiraceae > Fimimorpha > Fimimorpha faecalis. Next base: position 2,558 of record DVHN01000076.1, on the reverse strand, counting down.
GAAGTTTTATGAATACGGTATATATTGACACAAAACAGTTGAATACAGTTCAACTACTTCAAGATTATTTAAAGGAGACATTGAATCTTCCATCTTACTATGGGGGAAATTTAGATGCTTTATATGATGCGCTGACAACAATTCATGCAGATACAGAAATCTATATTTCCAAATATGAAAATAGTTCTGATAGAAGTTTCAACCGTTATATGGAGCGTTTTTTACGTGTATTACATGATGCAGAAATGGAGAATGGTCATTTAACTGTTATTATAGATAAAACAGGAATCTAAAAATAATAAGAAAAATTGCAATAAAAACAAGGCGTTTCAAAACAAGCGCCTTGTTTTTATTGTATAAAGAGAAAATTCAAATTTAACTAACAGATTTCTGCACCGCTTGGCATTGGCTTTTCAGGAGTTACAAGTGCTAAATTTCCATCTGCGTCTTCTGCACAGAGTAACATGCCTTCGGAAAGAACGCCAGCCAGTTTGGCAGGTTTTAAGTTGACAAGAACCATAACTTTTTTGCCAACCATTTCTTCTGGTGTATAGTATGCTTTAATTCCAGATACAATCTGCTTTACCTGACTTCCAATTTTTACTTGAGAGCAAAGTAGTTTTTTCGATTTTTTCACTGCTTCGCAGGAGATAATCTCACCAACTTGGAATTGCATTTTGGAAAAATCATCATAGGAGATTTCTTCCTTTGGTTCAATATCAATGACAGCTTCTTCTGGCTGCTCTTCAGTTACACCAGCAGCAGCTTTCTGAGCTTCCATTAATTCGTTGACCTTTTCCATTGTTTTTTCCACATCCAAACGTGCAAATAAAATTTCAGGTTTAGAAACTACGTTTGTACCAGAAACATATTTACCAAAGCTGTCCAATTCGTTCATTTCACGAAGAGAAGTATTCAGCTGGTTTGCAATTTTCTGAGCGGTTTCTGGCATGAATGGCTGTAATAAGCTGGCTCCAATGGTAATAGATTCTACTAAATTGTAAAGAACCGTTGCAAGGCGATCTTGCTTTGTTTCATCTTTGGCAAGTGCCCAAGGCATTGTCTCGTCAATGTATTTGTTACAGCGTTTAAACAGAGTAAAGATTTCTGTAATTGCATCGGCAACACGCAGTTTATCCATTTTTTCAACCGTTTTCTTTACAGCGTTTAAAGCCGTTTCCTTTAATTCTTCGTCCACTGCTTCCGCTGCATTTCTATTATCCACAACTCCGCCAAAGTATTTATTGGACATGGAAATCGTACGATTTACAAGATTACCGAGTGTGTTAGCCAAATCAGAATTCATTCTCTCAATCATTAATTCCCATGTAATAACACCGTCATTTTCAAATGGCATTTCATGGAGAACAAAATAACGGACGGCATCTACACCAAAGAAGCTTACTAAGTCATCGGCATAGATTACATTGCCTTTCGATTTACTCATCTTACCATCGCCTTGTAATAACCAAGGATGACCAAATACTTGTTTTGGCAGCGGCAAGTCCAGAGCCATTAACATAATTGGCCAATAAATGGTATGGAAACGTAAAATATCTTTTCCAATTAAATGAACATCCGCTGGCCAATATTTTTCAAACATTGGATCCGTATTTCCGTCCAAATCAAATCCAAGTCCTGTAATATAGTTGCTTAATGCATCAATCCATACATATACAACATGTTTTGGATCAAAGTCAACTGGAATTCCCCATTGAAACGAAGTACGGGAAACGCAGAGATCTTGCAGACCTGGAAGCAGGAAGTTATTCATCATTTCATTTTTACGAGATTCAGGTTGAATAAAATCTGGATGCTCATTAATATAGTCAATCAGACGTTGTGTGTACTTGCTCATACGGAAGAAGTAAGCTTCTTCTTTCGCTGGTTTTACTTCCCGTCCGCAGTCAGGACATTTGCCATCTACCAACTGAGAAGCAGTAAAGAATGATTCACAAGGCGTACAATACATACCTTCATATTCGCCCTTATAAATATCACCTTTATCATATAATTTCTTAAAAATCTTTTGTACTTGCTTCTCATGGTAGTCATCCGTTGTACGGATAAATTTATCATAAGATGTATTCATCAAGTCAAAAATTCGTTTGATTTCAGCTGCAACGTTATCAACAAATTCTTTACAAGATACCCCAGCTTCGATTGCCTTTTCTTCAATTTTTTGACCATGTTCGTCCGTACCAGTCTGAAAACGAACATCATAACCTTGCAGTCGTTTAAATCTGGCAATACTGTCGGCTAATACGATTTCGTAAGTATTTCCGATATGTGGTTTGCCAGATGTATAGGCAATGGCCGTTGTAATATAATATGGTTTCTTCATGATTTTTCCTCCATTTCTACAGGGTCCTATATGAGTGCCTGCGATGTGTTATTTGGATTTGGTGACGATTTGGTCACTGGAATGGTACTAATACCAAATTATATTATATTTTTAAAGGAATGTCCACTAAATTACTTTACGTACAGCGGCAAAGAATAAATATTGGAAATCCCTGCTTTTCAGCCAGAGTATTTTGTTATGGATATTTTTGCAC
>DVHN01000075.1 GCA_018712075.1 Candidatus Fimimorpha faecalis | reverse complement strand
GTAACTTTTACAATAAAAAATGAAGGTAGTTTTGACACTACCATTATTCTAAAGGAGGAAAACGATATGAAGAAAGAAAGAATTATTATCGTGTTAGTAACCATATTGACAACTAGTATCATCGGATCCATCATACTTATTCCAATGATATCTCGTATGAATAAAACAAATATAGAAGTATCCCAAACTGAGAAAGAAACGAAAAAGAAGGATGGATATCTTCCATCCTTTGCTTTGAATAAGAAAAATAAAAAAGAAACAAAAGAAGAAACCATCGAGGAAAAGAAGACGATAAAAAAGAAAGAGACGGAAACGGAGAGGGTTGAGGAATCCGTTGAGATAGTGGAAGAAACTCCAGAAACAATCCCAGAGCCTCTTGTTCCAGAACCAAGTATAGAAACTAGTACGGAGTATATTCCACCGTCCACTAGTCCATCAGTAGTAGAAACAACACCGATTCCAGAAACGGAACCAGTCCCTCCTTCTTCCCCTTCTCCGAGTGAAACAAAATCTCAAGTATTCCTTGGGGAAGACATGGATATTGTTAATTCTGGGATTGAACGGAATTATCAAATGTCTGCAATAAAAGAGGAAATCAAGACTCTCATGACAAACGATATCCCAGAGGAAGTTGCCCAGAGGGTATACGATTTAGCAGCCGAAGGTCAAAGCCTTGCGATTGCGAATATCGATACTTTCTCTTATCTCATTGGTGCGGATACACAAGGGAAATTTTCCTATATGGATGATGAGGCAAGAACCCTCAATATCACTTGTTTTAAGCAGGATATTGAGATGTACAAAAGTGATTATGCCGAATTTCAGACCTATATGGATTGGGCGAGCGTCTTCCTAGAACGACAACAAACTAATTAATAAGAATTATAAACGAAGGAGGAACAGCTTCAATGAAGAAACTAATGATACTCTTTTAATCGCTGGTATCATGCTTTCCTCATCTGCTTGCAGTGATGCAGAGATTGAAAATGCGGTTAGAAATACAGAGTCTGTATCATCTGTCATTTTTATGACAGAGAGAGAAACTCATCAATATCTGGATATGATATTGCAGAACAACATCAATATCCAAGAAATACTAAAGCTTTTAAACGGTATGGAAACAGTTACCGATACCAACGCTACGCAGATAAACACACTGGTGACAAATGGTTTAAGAGAAAAAAACCAAGAGGGGATATGAAAATGTTTTTGTTCGCTTTGGTTTGAATGGGAGTGTTATGCAATTGAATACATATTTAATTTAAGGAGGAAATTGAATTTATGATTTAAAATGAAGTAAAAATAGAATAAATTATACCCAGATCGGATTACATAGAGGGCAGAAAGGGATTATAGTTTTAGATATGAATATAATCATTAAAGTTTATAGGTAACTGCGAAATAGGTTCAGAATATGAGCCAAATAGTGCTGATACTGGGAATTTTAGAATATCTGGGATTGAAAAGAACGGAAGAACACGGTGGATAATGATATAGGTTGGAATCGAACCAGAAATGAGCGCACTTATAGAGGAAAATGAAATCTACTGTTTTAAAATTAATAAGTTTTATATAATTAAAGGTTTAAAACTTCGAATATACGGATGCCGTTCTAGCTTATCAGCGAGAATCACGCCAATAAGCTGTGTGATACCAGCCAAAATCAGATCAGCATGAAGTGTTTTCTCATTTTGGGTTTTGCGGCTGGCAATCCCAAAGCTGTTTTTAAAGTGGTTGATGGAACGTTCTACGGTGGTTCTGATCTTATAGGTACGTTCCATTCCTCAGTCCTGGGTACAGTGTTGGGATAAGTACATAAGTCCTTTTCAGGGTAAAGGTATACCATTCTTCCACATGGTGAAGATGTGCAGAGAGTCTCACATTGACAAACATGGTGATATTTTCCTGTAGAAGAATTCTTTTCCCATTTGACTTTTGGACAGATGAATTTATAGCGTACATTGGCATACTTGGGTTATTTTCTGTAACCCAGGCATCTATGCCTGAGGAATCAAAGGTAGCCATAGCTACCTTGGTAGAATCGATTGCCTGACAGATTGATTCCGTAAGATCAACAAGGTGATTGAAAACAGCTTGGAGATTTTCGAGAAAATCCTGCTTGAAATGAGTGATTTTAAAAGCATCTGGTACCTTATCAAAAGCGCAGAAGTCTAGGAGATGGTGGGAATAGTGAAGGAAAACAAGGAGCAGCGAATCGGTAGGGATTGAAAAAATCCGCTGAAGGATAAAGACCCATAAAAAAGCGTTTAGAGGGTATTTATGAGATCTTCCCGTTGATACATAGAAATGCTTGTGGAAGGAAGATGGAACAATTTCATTAAGGTCAATGTGCTGTTGTAAGAGAGAGAAACTGAGATTTGTCGATTCATAAATTTCTTAACAATCTGAAAAAATATCTGCCAAAGAAAGCTGATTGTATGATATCATATAGGTACGACTCCTTTCAGATGGAAATGGTTGATTGTTACTGGACATCTCAATTTTACCACAAGCCTGTGAGGAGTTGTTCTATTTTATCAAAGAAAAAAGCCTGATTTTATGCGGGTTGTGACGTTTAGCAAACGCCTAAATGATAATAGAAAAAGAAAGGATTTTTAATAAGAGTTAAGGAAAAATATTGTTAGGAATATAGGAAAGTTTCCATATGTTTCCTTTTAAATTGAAGTAGCCATAGACTTTAATTTTTTTATATATTTTAGCTTAGTAATTTAATTATATAATGAAAATATTTATCAAGTTTTTTGGATAAAAATCAAGTATTTATGTGGGTTATGAGAAAATCTAATGGAACCCTTAAATTCTAAAAATGGGGAAGGGGACGAATTTTAAAAAATTGGTGTCATATTTTTTGTTTTTCGTGCTGTATATTTTAAAGAGAAATAAAGATATGATATACTAAAGTATAAAAATAATAAAATTGGAGGATAAAAAAACGGAAAAATTAAGTTATGGAAGTTGAAATAGACCAAATCGTTCAACAATGTATGAATGCAATGAATAGTAAATTCAAAAATCTTAAAAAACTGAACATTGTAGTTGTTGGTAAGTCAGGAGTAGGAAAAAGCACTCTTATCAATAGTTTATTCTGTGGGAATTTTGTAGAAACAGGAATAGGAAGACCAGTTACTTTGGAAATGAGAAAAATCGAAAAAGTAAATTATCCATTGGCTATTTATGATACTCCTGGATTTGAATTGTCACAAGAACAACAAAATAAAGTTAAAGATGAAGTAATTGAAGTAATTAATAAAGGAATTGCATCAAGAGATATTAATGAAGCAATTCATTGCATTTGGTATTGTATTAATGTAGGTGGAAATAGAACTTTTGATTTATCGGAAGTTGAGTGGTTAAAAGATTTTTCAAAAAGTAATAAAAAGACACAAGTTCCAATTATTATTGTTTTAACACAGGCATGTCCAAGATCAAAAGCCGAAAAAATGAAGAAATTAGTAGAAAAGGAGAATTTAAATATTGTTAAAGTTATACCTGTATTGGCACAGGATATGAATCTTGATGATGAATATGTAGTAAGAGCGTATGGTTTAGAAGAACTGATTAAGGCAATGAGTGAAATTTTACCAAGTGAACTTCAAGAAACTCTACAGAATGCGCAAAGAGTGTCACTGGAATCTAAAAAGAAGCGTGCACAAGCAGTAGTGGCTACTACAGTGGCAACATCATTTGGAGCAGGATTTGCTCCAATACCATTTTCTGATGCAGTCGTACTTGTACCAACACAGGTTGCAATGATAGCTGCAATAACTACTATTTATGGATTTAATATAAGTAAAAGTTTTTTGACTAGTCTTGTGTCATCAACTATTGGTTCTGCTGGGACAACAGTTCTTGGTAAAACAATTGCATCTAATCTTTTGAAGTTAATTCCAGGCTTTGGGACGGTTGTAGGAGGGACGATATCGGGAGCAACGGCAGGAATTTTGACAACCGCATTAGGTGAAACATATATCAAAGTAATGGAATCCATGTATAAAGGAGAATTAAAAAAAGAAAATTTATATGACGGTGGACGAAAAGAAATGAAGCGAATTTTTAAAGAAGAAATAAAAAAACAACGGAAATAGAAATTATATAATTATTAAATTAATTAGGAGTGAAAAAATGATTGAAGAAGTAAATAAAAAGCAGAAAAATTGGGAGAAAGTTTTAGGTTATGCAGTTGGTAGTGTAGTGCTATTTGGTGTTGCCTGCATAGTGATTCCGAAACTGCTGCAACAATCTACTGGTTTGTTGTATAAATTAATAAGAAAGATGAGTTAAAAAAGATAAAGACGATTGGGGAGCAGTTATAGAAAAAAGAGTTAAATAATAGACAGAGAGGTTAAGGTATGGAAATTAATACAGAGCAAATTGCTCAACAATGTGTAAATGTAATAAGCAGTAGAATGAAAAATTTGAAAAAATTAAATATCATAGTTACTGGTAAATCAGGAGTAGGAAAAAGTACGCTGATTAATAGTTTGTTTCGAGAAAATCTTCTAGAAACAGGAGTGGGAAGACCAGTTACTTTGAAAATAAGAAAAATTGAAAAAGAAAAGTATCCACTGGTCATTTATGATACTCCAGGATTTGAGCTATCAAAAGAACAACAGAATAGTGTCAAAGACGAGATTATTAAAATTATTAATGACGGGATTGAATCGAGAGATATTAATAAAGCAATTCATTGTGTTTGGTATTGTATTAATGTGGGTGGAAATAGAACTTTTGATTCATCGGAAGTCGAGTGGTTAAAAAATTTTACAGAAAATAATAAAAAGACACAAGTTCCAATTATTATTATCTTAACGCAGGCATATCCAAGATCAAAAGCAAAAAAAATGAAAGAATTGGTAGAAAAAGAAAACTTGGATATTGTCAAAGTTGTACCTGTGTTAGCACAAGATATGAATTTCGATGATGAATATGTGGCAAGAGCTTATGGCTTGGAAAAGTTAATTGACGTAATGAGCGAAGTTTTGCCAAATGAATTGCAAGAAACTTTACAAAATGTGCAAAAGGCGTCTTTGGATGCTAAAAAAAGATATGCACAAGCAGCAGTGGCTACAACGGTTGCAGCATCATTTGGTGCGGGGTTTGCTCCAATTCCATTTTCTGATTCAGCAATACTTATACCAACACAAGTGACAATGATAGCTACGATAACTGCTATTTTTGGTCTTGATATAAATAAGAGTTTCCTGACGAGTTTTATATCATCAACCATTGGAACTGCTGGAACAACAGTTCTTGGTAGAACGGTTGTATCTAATCTTCTAAAATTAATTCCAGGTTTTGGAACAGCAGTAGGAGGAATGATATCAGGGTCAACAGCAGGAATTTTGACAACTGCGTTGGGTGAAGCATATATTAAGGTGATGGAATTGATATATAAAGGAGAATTAAAGCAGGAAGATTTATACAGTCAATCTGGACAAGGGGAGCTGAATCGAATTTTTAAAGAAGAGCTAAAAAAATAATAATGGAGAGGGAAAAAACTATAGTTGATGGATAATACTTTACTTAAGAAAAGGAGGGAAAAAATACTGATGGAAGATCTCGTAAAACAAGGTATACAAGCGGTATTAGAAAATCTTATGCCAAATAAATCTGAGATAGTACCTGAATCAATAAAAGGAATTGAATTTGTAAATAATGGTATACCGTGTAAATATGAACATGGCGTATTAAAAATACCATTAGAAGATTATGTAAAGGTAGTAGTGAAAACAGTTT
>DVHN01000074.1 GCA_018712075.1 Candidatus Fimimorpha faecalis | reverse complement strand
AGCCTTATAAAATCAGGGCTGAAGATTCCGAGAAGTTATTAATACAAATAGGAGGACTTTATTATGAAGTTATGGGGAGGACGTTTCACAAAAGAAACCGATCAGATGGTTTATGAATTTCAATCATCCATCAATTTTGATAAACGCCTGTATGCACAGGATATTGCAGGCAGCATTGCTCATGTAACAATGCTGGCCAAACAACAGATTTTAACCGAATCAGAGCGTGATGCGATTATTACTGGTTTAACCAGCATTAAAAATGATATCGATTCTGGTAAACTGATTATTGATCAAGCACAAGAAGATATTCATAGTTTTGTAGAATCTCATTTGATTGATCGTATCGGAGAAGTTGGAAAAAAACTCCATACTGGAAGAAGCCGTAACGATCAGGTTGCTCTTGACATGAAACTTTATACAAGAGACCAAATTGAGGAAATCGATGATTTATTAAAAGAACTTTTAACTAGCTTACTTTCCATTATGGAAGCGAATACAGAAACTTATATGCCAGGATTTACCCATTTACAAAAAGCACAGCCAGTTACATTGGCCCATCACTTTGGAGCTTACTTTGAAATGTTCAAACGAGATCGCAGTCGTATGGCAGACATCAGAAAACGAATGAATACCTGTCCTCTTGGAGCAGGAGCTTTAGCAGGAACGACTTATCCACTCGATCGAGAATATACCGCTTCTCTTCTTGGATTTGACGGTCCAACGCTTAATAGTATGGATTCTGTTTCTGACCGAGATTATTTAATTGAATTTTTAAGTGCCCTATCTACGATTATGATGCATTTATCTCGTTTTTGTGAGGAAATTATTATTTGGAATAGCAATGAATATCGTTTTGTGGAAATTGATGACGCTTACAGCACAGGAAGCAGCATTATGCCTCAAAAGAAAAATCCAGATATCGCAGAACTTTTACGAGGAAAAACAGGTCGTGTGTATGGAGCTTTAATGTCTCTGCTCACAACTATGAAGGGACTTCCTCTTGCCTATAACAAAGATATGCAAGAAGATAAAGAAATGGCATTTAATGCTATGGATACAGTGAAAGAAAGCCTTTACTTCTTCAACGGTATGATTGCTACCATGCGTTTTAACAAACCAGTAATGGAATTAAGCGCTCAGAACGGTTTTACAAATGCAACGGATGCGGCTGATTATCTTGTAAACCATGGTGTACCATTCCGTGATGCACATGGTATTATTGGCCAACTTGTTTTATTATGCATTGAGAAAAATATATCTTTGGATGAGCTTCCATTAGAAGAATACAAAAAAATCAGTCCTGTCTTTGAAAAAGACATCTATGAAGCAATTAGCTTGAAGACTTGTGTGGAAAAAAGATTAACTATTGGAGCTCCAGGAAAAGCAGCAATGGATTCGATCATTTCCATTTACAAAACTTATTTATCAGAAAACTAAACTTATACTAGACAAAAAGGTGATGTTACTTCCCACATAACATCACCTTTTTTCTAACCGACTTTATACAATTTTTTTATTTTAACCAATTTAGAACCAGCAACTTTTTGTTACATTTATTTTCTAACGCCATATAGCATAAATTCAAGAATAGATGAATCGTTCCACCCTCTACTTAAGAAAGCTTCCAAATTTCTTCATTGTATTGGGCAATCGTACGATCCGATGAGAAAAATCCTGCTTTTGCAATATTGGTCAACATCTTCTTTGCCCATTCCATACGATTTTCATAAGCGGCATAAGCTTCTTCTTTCTTCTTTGTATAATCCTTTAAATCCAAAAGCGTCATAAACCAATCTTTATGAATCAATTCATGATGCAAACGTCTTAAGTTTTCTTCATTTCCAATTGCAAGCATTGGTTCACTTACAATGAAATCAATCAGTTTACGAATTTCTTCATCATTTTCATAATACCAGTTTGGATGATAATCTCCCTTATTATAATGATCAATTACTTCCTGACTTGATTCACCAAAGATATAAATATTATCGGTTCCAACCAAATCTGCAATTTCCACATTCGCACCATCCATCGTTCCAAGTGTTACTGCACCATTTAACATGAATTTCATATTTCCTGTTCCACTCGCCTCTTTCGATGCCAGCGAGATTTGCTCCGATAAATCACAAGCTGGAATCAGTTTTTCCGCAAGCGTTACATTGTAGTTTTCTACCATAACTACATTTAAATATGGCTGAACTTCTGGATCTTTTTGAATTAACTCCTGTAAGCAAAGAATTAAATGAATAATATCCTTTGCAATCGTATAGGCAGGAGCTGCTTTTGCACCAAAGACAATATTAATTGGTGTTGCTGGAAACTTTCCAGATTTGATTTCCAAATATTTATGAATCACATAAAGTGCATTCATCTGCTGACGCTTATATTCATGTAAACGCTTGATCTGAATATCAAAAATACCATCTTCACAAAGTTCAATTCCCTGTGTCTGCTTTAAATAATTTACCAATGCTTTTTTACATTCTGCTTTGATTTTCAATAAATCAGCCAGCGTTGTTTCATCCTCTTTATATGCCAAAAGCTTTTCTAACTCACTGGCATCCTTTTTAAATCCATCTCCAATTTTTTCCGTAATCAAATCAGTCAGAGCATGATTGCAATGCATTAACCAACGACGGAATGTAATTCCATTTGTTTTATTATTGAATTTTTCTGGATAAATACGATAGAAGTTATTCAACTCATTGTTTTTCAGAATCTCCGTATGCAATGCTGCTACACCATTGACACTGTATCCATAATGAATATCAATATGAGCCATATGAACTACGTCAAATTTATCAATAATATAAACCGAACTATCCTCAAATTTTCTTCTTACTTTATCATCCAAAACCTCAATAATTGGAACCAATTGAGGAACTACTTTTTTCAGGTAATGAATCGGCCATTTCTCCAATGCTTCTGATAAAATGGTATGGTTGGTATAAGCACATGTCTTTGTTACAATTTCAATTGCCTCATCCATATCAATTCCTTTTTCTGTTAATAAACGGATTAATTCAGGAATTACCATCGTTGGATGTGTATCATTAATTTGAATTGCTGCATATTCATACAAGTCATGTAAATTACTTCCTCTTGCAACTGCTTCATCTAAAATCAATCTGGCTCCATTACTTACCATAAAATATTGCTGGTAAATACGAAGCAGACGTCCTTGCTCGTCACTGTCATCTGGGTATAAGAATAACGTAAGATTATGTTCAATATCTTCTTTATTAAATTCAATTCCATCTCCTACCATGGATTCGTCCACTGTCTCAATATCAAATAAATGTAACTTATTGGTACGGTTTTCATAACCAGTCACATCAATATCATACATACGAGACTGTACGGTTAAATTTCCAAATGAAACTGGATACGTAACATCTGTCTTAGTCAACCAACTCTGTTCACTTAACCATGGATTTGGTACTTCCTTCTGTAAATGATTTTCAAACTTCTGTTGAAATAATCCATAATGATAATTTAAGCCAATTCCATCTCCGTTTAATCCCAGTGTAGCAATTGAATCTAGGAAACAGGCTGCCAGACGACCAAGACCTCCATTTCCAAGAGATGGCTCCATCTCCACTTCTTCTATTTCTGAAAGATTTTTTCCATATTTTTCTAAAACCGTCTTTACTTCTTCATATAACTTCAAATTAATCAAATTGTTAGAAAGCAGTTTTCCAATCAAAAATTCTGCGGAGATATAATACAACTTTCTCTTTCCCTGCATGGATTCTTTTTTCTTTGCTTCTTCTTTTACAATTTGAAGCAATAAGCCATATACTTCTTGGTTTGTGCAGGCATCCAATGTTTTCCCTAACTGTTCTTCTGCCATATAGCATAATTTCTGTTCCATCGTAAGAAATCTCCTTTCTTCTTTCAATACCATTTAAGTATTGCTAAACTTATGAACGTTCTCCAATTTCACACGTTCTATTTCGCTGTTCTTTTATTTGTACTAATCAACTATTCAACTGCTTATATATCCTATTCTTAACATTACGGTTATGAATTAGTACATCCTTAGTTTATACAATTTGCTCCGTTTTTTGTACAAAAATTATGCTAAAAAATATCATGATCCTGTTATTTAGGAATGAATCCCTTCCAAAACCTGCTCTTTTCTAAATTTATTTGGTGTTACCCCTTCTATTCTCTGAAAAAGTTGAATATAATAGCTAGTGGTGCAAAATCCTACTTGATCTGCAATCTCATCAATTGTCTGATTTGTCTTTAAAAGTTCATATTTGGAACGTTCAATCCGATACTCATTAATATAAGAAATTAGCGTTTTCCCCGTATAAACTTTAAATAACTTCATAAAATGATATTCACTGTAATGAACCATATCTGCCATTTCTTTTGCCGTAATTGACTCAGAATAATGGGCATGAATATAGTCCAGAACCATTTTGATTGCTTCAATTTGACGAGTTTCCTCTTCCTGTGCCATTTCCATATATCCACCCCGAAGCAATTGATAAAAAAACTGAAACAACGCCGCTTTTAATGCAACATAATAATAAGCCTCTTTTTCCTGATATATTTTTAAAATATAAAAAAAAGCCTGACTAATTTCTTGATAACCATCATCTCCTGTTCTGACAATCGGATTAAACGTTACCTTCTTTTTTATCAATGGCTCCACAAATGCAATTTGACATAAATCTTCTATGACACACTGCATCATCTTAAGATCAAATACAATTGATTCGAAATGCAATATATCTCTGCGACTACTTCGAATATGATGAATGGCTTCTTTCTCAATTAAAATCAAATCCCCCTCACGTCCTACTACAGTCGCTTTATTTATCTGAAATGTGCCTCTTCCTCTTCGGATATAAATACACTCCATTTCTTTATGCCAATGCGTATATACATCTTTAAAAATACGACAATCCCCAAAATAGCGGCTAAACGGAAGAAACTTATCTCCATGCTTTACAATCTCTTCCAGTTTATCCGTAACTTTCTCTTTAACTTCCCTCTCATTTTGATTTGCAGTTTCCATATCAATCAACCTCTGCCTTCCATATGCTTTAGCTATCTAAATAGATGCAGTCTCTTGTTCCATGCTATTTTATTATAGCAAACACATTTTTACTTGCCAAGTATATGAAAAAACGCAGATTATCCCTCCTAAAATCCTTAAATTATTTATTTAAAGATTCCTATTTATACTACAGCACAGTGATTTGTTTTAGTGCTGCACACAATTTTAAGAAACTTAAATTATGTTTCTTTCTTACTTATAGACGATTATATTATTGTTATTACCAAATTTTTAAGTTATTTTATAATCTTTATTCTAAAAGCTATCATTTATGCTGCATTTACGAATCAGTTCTCTCAAACCTATGAGAGCAGCGTAATGCTATACTTGTAAATTTTCCACTTTTATTATAGCCTTTTTAATCGTCTAGAACCACTATTTAAAAGATTCCCTTTGCAATTGCTAAGGGAATCTTTTCCTCTTTTCTCTCGGCGATTCTCTAACCCTGCTGACTTATTAAATAAAAAAACAAAATGATTGCTTGCGATTCTATCGAATTCATAGTATTATAAAAATAACTACAACACTCTGAATACGAGGTGATGCAAAAAGAATGGAACTACAAAATACACTTGCAGCCAATATTAATTCTGCTTCTGATAAGGCAGCCTTAGATGCAGCTTGTAAACGTCTACTCTCTAATAAGATAATCCTAGCCTGGATTATGAAAAGCTGTTTAAATGAATACCAAAATTGTAGTATCGAAGAGATCTCTAATAATTATATCAAAGGGACACCTCAAATAGCAGCAGTGGCAGTAAATCCAGATGAAACACACTCTGTCCATAAAGAATCTTCCACTGGAGAATCCATTATTGGTATCAACACTGAAGACGTTACCATGACAGAAGGCACTATTACCTATGACATCCGTTTTTTTGCCGTTGCTCCTGTTTCTGGAGAATTAATACGACTCATTATTAATATAGAGGCTCAAAATGATTATTATCCTGGTTACCCTCTTATTAAGCGGGGATTATATTATTGCAGTAGAATGATTTCTGCACAATACGGAACAGAATTCACAGGCTCTCATTATGAACAAATCAAAAAAGTCTATTCTATTTGGATTTGTATTAATCCTCCCGCTAAGAGGAAAAATAGTATCACTCGTTACATGATTCAAGAGGAATGTCTAATTGGAAATGGAAGCGAATCTGTTGATAATTACGATTTGCTGTCCGCAATCATGATTTGTCTCGGTGATCCAAATGATAAAGATCCAAATGGAATTTTAAAACTATTAGAAGTGCTACTTTCTTCTAGTATAGAAGCCAAAAAGAAAAAGGAAATTTTGAAGCATAATTTCAATATTGAAATGACAAAAACAATGGAAAGAGAGGTATCTCTTATGTGTAATTTAAGTAAAGGTATCGAAGAAAAGGGCATTGCAATCGGTTTTAAAAGAGGCCTAGAACAGGGCATGGAACGTGGCATGGAACAGGGCATGGAACAGGGTACAATTGATGCCTTATTATCATCCCTCCGCAATTTAATGGAGAACACTGGATGGAGTTTGGAACAATCTATGTCAGTACTAAATGTTCCTGAAAATCTTCGGTCAGAATTAATCGATAAATTAAACAAGTGAAACTAAAAATGGAGACAATCTAATTATTCAGGAATTGTCTCCATTTTTATATAACCTTATTTATCATCTATCATATTCGCAAATAAAGCCTGCATAGCTTAAATGGGAATCTCCTTCTGCATCTCCCCATTTTTGTAAATCCATCCATCTTCCATCTACTTGCAAAAGTTCTGCATAGTCTTCTTCTATACCTCCTACTCCACTGTGATTATCTGGTTGTAAAGGAGCTTGGCACCAATTTGTATAATCAAATGCTTCTCCTGTCACCCATTGCCATTTTCCCTCTTCCTTTTCATCAGTAGCACCTATCCAATAATATTTTTTCGTTCCTGCTGTTAATAATGAAGTTATCACATTTTGTTCTCCTTGTGACGTAATTGTTACCAGATGTCCACCTTTTTTTTCACAGTATTCTTTTGCTTCTGTCCAAGATAAGGAAACATCATATAATTCATAGATATGCCCATTTTCCAGTGTAATAGAATTCGCCACTGGATAACTCTGTATTATTGGTTCTGTCGGTTGCGAAACAGTTGTAGTCTCGTTCAAATGTTCTGTTTGTTCTGAAACAGCTGCTATTGATTCTGAAGTATCTTCCACTTCCTCCATCGTTTCTTTATTTTCTTCTTCAGAACTCTGCTTCACATTAATTTCCAGATCCTCTTCTGTCTCAGTTTCTTCTTCACTTTCTGTTGTACTTTCCTTTTCAACTTTTTCTTCACTTTCTGTTGTGCTTTCCTTTTCAGCTTTTTCTTCACTTTCTATTATATTTTCCTCTTCATTGCTCTCTAAACTCGGAACTGATTCTTCTTTATTATTTTCCATTGCCTCCGTTACTTTTTCTCCAAGATTAAAAATAAGCAATTTCCCATCTATAATATAATCCACAGCTATAAAAATCCATATAAGTAAGAAAACAGAGACTATTACTCCTATAACTTTCCACCACAATTTATTTTTATTTGGATTTTTGGGATTACTCTGAACAGGTTGTCCACAGTGTTTGCAAAATTTCATATTTGGATCTAGTTCTGAACCACAGAACTTACATTTCTGCTTCGTTTCCACCTTTTTTTGTTCATCTACCAACTTTGCTCCACATGTCCTACAAAATTTTGCAGTATCTTTATTTTCTGTTCCACAGTTACTACATCGCATATAAAATTCATCTCCCAACTATTCGATTCATTTATAGGAATTTACACTTGCTCTTCTAATTCCCAAAAACATAGAATTAAATTATCATAATTTTCCAATACTATTTCTTTTTTTTGAGATTTTATATCTATCTGATACAGTTCTTTATTATTTTTCATACAATAAGCCATATTATCGATTACAATGGCATTATACGCCTCACTCGCAACATCTCCCGTAATAGCTTGTATTAAATTATCTTCTAAATTCATACATTGAATCATATAACCATCACTATAAACAAAGCTATTTGAGAATATTATATCTCCTACTCCCTGCACTTCTTGTATCAGTACAGAAATATTTTCTCCATTCCAGTATTTTAAACAACCACCTTGTAGATAGACTATGTTTCCATTCTTTAGTACATTATATTTCTCTATACTATGTTCAACTAATTCTCTCTCAGACCACAGTCCATTTGAATAATAGGAATAATACAAACTTGTTGTATCACTATCATTTAGCGACTTACTTTTCGTATCATACATACTATCATAAATTGTATAATACAATTTTTCTTTTGTACCGTTGAATTTAATATCACTTACCTCATATCCGTTGCAATCAAACAATAGCGTTAATGAACCATCTGCTCCATTCTTATAATAACAATTTCCATCTTGTTTTCTTATCACATATTCTTCTGATTTTTTATAACAATCATTATAATATGGACTTGGATATACTGCTTTATTATCAAACGGATCTATAACCCAATACTGTACTACCTCTTGTTCTATTGACAGTTCTGTTCCATCTACATAATTAATCTCTTTTAACTCGCTTGCCTCATCTAGATTTAAATACGTTTGTTTTTGTATATCAATTCCACTTATCGACTCCTGGCTTCCTAATAGCGTAATAGTTCCATTTGAATAAGAATAAATTCCATCTTCACTATCTTTATATATTAGTACCCCCGTATCATCAATCGCAATTAAATCCACATCTTCTAGCCCCGTAGGTTCTTCTGTTTTATTTTCAATTGAAACAATATAAACTTCCTCTCCTACAAAAGCTACATAATTAGCAGAAAAGCTACTTGTTGAATCATGAGAATAAATTGGTAAAGATGTTTTATGTTCTATTTTTATTGATCCAAATTTTTGTGACCAGAAAAATACCGTACCATCATTTTTCTGATAAAAAATCCGATCAATTGCATCTTTATAGGAAGTGCTAACAGTGTAACTATAATTTTTCATATTTTGAACATTTTGATCAATTAATTGTGGCTCCTCTCTATCTTTTGTTACATAATATAAATTCCCGTTCTGTTCCAAATAACAATAACTTCCCGTTTTTTCGTTTGCAAAAGCATAAGACACAATATTTTCATATGTATTTTGTTTTATTTCACCATTATAATCCAATGCAAGCAACTGATTATTCGTACCACCAGCAAGTATTGTATACCCACATTTTTTTATGTTTTGTTGTTCTTGATTATCTAAATTTTCAATATTTTTGTCTATTCCTTCACTACTTACTACTGGCTCTGTTTCGATTTCATCAGGTGTATTACTTTCTTCAGGAAACAGTATTTTGATTGCACCAAAAGCTAATAAACTTGCACACAGAAGAACAGTCACCCCTATTAAAACATAGTTTTTAAATTTATTTGAATGTTTTTCTCTTTTACTGTTTTCTTTTTTATCTTTAGATTCCTTTTCTTCTTTGGAATTAGGAACAACTGGATGTCCACATTCTTCGCAGAACATCTGTCCTTCTTCCAATGGTTTTCCACAGTTTTCACAGAACATATCCATCCTCCATTTTTATAATAATATTATCTCATTTACTTCTTTTATTTTTATACAATCAATTACAATTTTATTTATCTATATTTATTCATACTGATAAATAATTAAATCATCTACATCATCCATGATTTTTTCTTTTTTATTCCCATCTGCTTGGATTTTATACAATGTATTTTCATTCGTTACATAATAAATCTCATTATCTGATACCACATATTTCTCAACATCATCGGACAATTTTATTTTCTCCTTTTTTTCGGAAAATGGCTGATAATAAAATGACTGATCTTGAGTAATATAAAGTACTCCTTCCTTTTCAAATTGAGTATATCCAGATGTTACCTCTTCATCCAATGTTTGTTCTTCCTTTCCATCTTTCCAGTATGTTAATTCAGAATCAGTATGAAGCAATACTACTTCTTTTCCATCTTCTGATATTTCATACCAAGTAACATTCGATGCGATTTTTTCTTTTTCTGACCATCCATCTTTTTGCTTATCTGTATAATATAATCCATTTTCCGTAACTGCAAATACACGTTTTCGATCTTTTGCTACCTTTATATTTGTAACATATTGTTTTCCACCTATTATTTTCTCTGCTTCTTTATCACTATTTAAACTTTTCAAATAACATACATTATCTTTGATGTAAACTATTTCTTCCCAATCCAAATCAATTTCAGTGTTAAAACCACTAATTAAATCCGATTTTTCCTTTGCAAAAAGAAAATATTGTTGTACATTTGATGCAATTTTTTTGTTTTCTCCTTCCTTATCATAGATGTCTTTGTACAATAAATCCCCCGATGAATTTACCGCCAATAACTTTCCCTCAGTTGCATTGAAATATCCTTCATTTGCTTGAATAATCTTTTCTTCTTGTCTTGATTTACTATTCCAACAATACCACGCAGTATCTGTAGTGCTATCCCCATTTAATCTGTAATAAACACTTTTATCATCTCCTACATTTAATACATATCCTGTCCTTTCATATGTATCAATCTTTTCTTCTTGACTCGTTTGCAAGTCTGTCACATACAGCATTGTTTCTCCCAAATCATTTTTCATATAAGCTGCATACCTTCCATTTTGGCTAAATACAATCCCAACATGGTTTCTTACTCTTATTGGTTTTGAGCCATTCGCAGAATAATAACTAGTTGTCATATCTGTTTCTAATCCAGCTTGTTTCATAAATTGTATTTTGGCACATTGGTTTTGCCATAAATACGGAGTGGTTAATATTCCCCTTAGATCGGTTAACGTAGTTACATCTTCGTCTAATTTCACAGAGTTTTTGCCAAAATTTGTGTTATAATAAAGTGTTTGTTCTTCATCTACATAATAATAATTTCCATTTACATAATCATCCCATACAATTTGCAATTTTCCACTTTCATTGCCAATTTGCGACTGTATCTCTTTTCCGTTTTTATCATAAATACTTTCTTCTTTTTTTATATAAAATCCTGTCTTTAATTTGTCTTCTGATTTATTTCTCAAAAGAAAAGAACGACCAGCTACTACTGCTAATACTAATAAAGCAAATAAAACGAAAACAGCCATTATCGTTTTGAACTTTTTTCCTTTTTTACCTGAGTTTTCTATTATTTTTCCAAACTCTTTTCCTTTTTCTATCGCCGTTCTTGTTTTGTTCCTCCATTCTTGTTTCTTTTTCTCTAATTGCTCTTTATTTCCTTTCTTTACAGAATCCTCGTTTTTCTCCATCTCCAATTGTTCTTCATCAACTTCTGGTACTTTTTCTATTTCATCTTCTTCGTTCCTATGATTCTCTCTCAAATCTGCACCGCAATATGGACAAAACAGGCTGTCATTCTTGATTTTTTTTCCGCACTCACTGCAAAACATATTAAGTCCCTCCTCTAACTTTTTTCATCTGCTTAAAATATTTGTATATTTTGTTCCATAAAATATGTCACAATACTCCTAGTTGCTCCTCCAACCCAATCTTTTAATGTAGTTGTAATTTTTCCCGGAATATCCATCGAATCAATCGTTTCTTCTATAATCTCTGAAGCCCCTATATTTAACAAGTCGCTTCCAGATGTAAGAAATGATTTTACTATACTTACTAACCCTGAAATAGAAGCTTCCATCATAGTGGATGCAATATCATCTAAATTATAATCTCCATCTGCACTATACTCTTGATATTTCCTATATCCAGTCGAAGCTGTATCGACTACTACTTGTAAAACATCTGCCCATTCTGCCAGTTTCGTAACTTTTTTTATACTATCTGCAATTGCTGCTGGTATTACTTCCATATAGGGATAAATTTGTTGTATTCTTGTATTTGCTCTTTTTAAAAAAGAAATGGCAGATAAACTAAAATCCAGTTCTTCTAAAATGATTTCTGGATGCGGGATGAATCCAGTTCCAAATGACAGTACATCTGGAGTTACTAGAAATTTTAGTATCTCCCGTGCAATTTCTGGATTAAAATTAAAAGAATCTTTGTTATTCCCATTGTTTTCTCCAGTATAACTATTCTCTTGCTCTATGGACTTCCACTGCACTACTTCTTGTTCTAATTTTTCATATTCTTCCTTTACAAAATTTAAGTAAGTTCCTATTTTTCCAGCTGCTATTGCACAGGAATCTATTCTTCCATATAAGTCGGAAATTCGAAAATCAATTTGTTCTTTTGCTGTAATTTCCCAATCCAACTGACCTGTGTAATTTTGAAATTCCTCATTTACTTGTGTTAATTGAGTTTGCAGCTGCATATATTTATCTGCAACCGACTGCATTTGATCTAATTCAATTTTTATGTATGCCATCTCTTTTCACCTCCCATATTACATATTCTCATTTTTATTTGCACTATTCTATCGCAATATTCTCCCGATATTTACTCATTTGACTCTTCACTTTCTTGTTTTATCACTTGTTCTGCAATAAATGCTTGACGCTCTGCATCAATAAATCCAATAAAGTCAATTTTATCAATATCCTCTGCTTGAAATGCAATTTGACTTTCTGTTCCTAATAATCCTTCTGGATAAAGCACTCCTGCATAATCATAATTCGTGTCTCCAATTTTTATCATAATTCCATGAATCATAATACGCTTCTTTGCTCCTTTAATTCTAACAACCGTGCCAATCGGTAATAATTGTTCTATTTTTTTATTCATAACCATTATCATCCCTTTTTATTTCTCATTTCACTGGAGTTTCTCCTATTTTATTACACGGAATACAAAGGAGATGCGGTTAACCAAATCCCCATCCCCTTTGTTTTCTGTATCTGCAGATTATGCATCCGTTTCCATTCCACTGATATCTCCTGCATTATCTTTGCCTACCCGATCCCAGTCATCCGCCGTTTCTTTTAGAAAATCAGCATACTCCTGAATAACCTTACCACGTTCTTCAAAGTCATCGGATAATTGACTAAAACGGTTATAAAGATCATCTGCTTCCTCTCCCTTATAATTTTGTTTTACATGATCCATTTCATTTTGAATATCTGCTAAGAGTGTCTGAATATTCTTTTTCACTTCTTCAAACACCCCTGCGGAACTTCTTAATCCCTCGCTATTTACTGTAATCTCTGCCATACGAATTCCTCCTAATTAATTTCCTGTAGGCAAACTGCTTGCTCTATTTTTAATTGTTGCTTCCATCTCTTCATGCCGTTTTGCTATCGTGTTTATAAGCTTGGCATACTCGTCTATAATTTTACCTAATGACTCAAAATCATCTTTATAAGCGTCTAGTTTCTGTTTAAACTCCGTACTTGCCTCGCTCTTAAAATTAGTTTGAAGTAGAGATTCCGTCTCCGTATAAAGACGATTCCATTCTTGACTATATTGAGTGTTCTTCCCTTCCATAATTTGAGCACTTGCTTTTAATGCCTCTGTATTTATCTCCATACTAAATTCCTCCTAACTTATAATATAACTTCTCGGAATCTTCAGCCCTGATTTTATAAGGCTT
>DVHN01000073.1 GCA_018712075.1 Candidatus Fimimorpha faecalis | reverse complement strand
TTTCTGTTGGAATATCATTCATTGAGATTCCGAGAAGTTATATGAGAATCATATTTCATACGATACCCAGGTGCCGTTACAATGTATTTATTTCCATGACGTTCGTATGGACGATCGAAGCCAGAAAGATTCATCCCGATAAAAGGAAATCCCTCCAAAACCGATTCTGCTACAATTTCTTCTTCCTGCAATGGACGAGAGGAAAAATGAAGAAACCGAATCCATCCATTCTCTAATATTTTAAATACCATATAAATTCCATTTTCTTCTATCCTGATTATCTGATTCATTCATACCCTCCCAAATTATTCAATTTTTGATAATTGTATTATAAGAATAAATCCATTATAATATAGATAATAATGAAAACAAAGAAAACACATTTGATAAATGGATTTTCAAATGCAAACTATTTTTGCAAAGTCTTTCGAAAATATACAAACCAAACTCCAACAGATTATCGGAGAAAGAATTAGCTAGATCTACAGTAATTCTCTCAACTTATCTAAAAATGCTTCTTCTCCCCATGTGTTAACCTTCCAAAACATTGCCTGACTCCCACCAGAAGTAATCGCTGACAACTTGATGGTTCCCTCATTTTGAAACAAAGTTACATTTAAACTCACACGATTCCCTCCAGCATAACTATACCGCTCAAACACACGAACACTGCAACGAGCCGTTCCCTCATAGAAATCACTAGAATCTTCCAATGATGCTGATACACTGCCATTCAGTATTCCCTCTTCAATTCGGTTCAGTATTTCATCAAACTCTCCATACAAATTTTGTTCTAATTTAGCCATATAATCCCTCCTATAATAAATCATTGGATATTCTTTTTATATTCAATTCCCCACGCCTCCATCGCACGAATAATTGGACGCATTGATTCTCCTAATTCACTTAAAGCATATTCCACACGAGGCGGTACTTCAGCATAAACAGTTCGAGTGATAATTCCATCTTTTTCCATTGAGCGCAGGCTATCGGTTAAAACTTTCTGACTAATTCCCTCTAAGTTTTTTTTCAGTTCATTAAACCTCCATGGACCTGCCAATAAATTCCTTAAAATCAGTAACTTCCACTTACTCCCTATTAGTGAAACAGTTGTTGCAACTGGGCAAACAGGCATTTCTTCCTTCGTTAACATAATCATACCTCCATTCATTTCCAGTAACATATATCTACGTAGTTATCAAAAAGTAACTAAGTCATAGATTTGTGCGTACTAGTTCTTCTTTTCATCTTAGATTATAATAGAATTATAAATCAAAAACTGAATTTTACAAAGCCAATTCTAACGATCAGAGGAAGGTTAATTATGATTCCGAAAACAATGAAAGCAGTTGTGCTAAATAACGTTACGAAAGCTTCTGATATTACATTAACCAATTTTCCTGTTCCAAAAATAAAACCTGGCTGGGTGCTAGTAAAAATAAAAGCATTTGGTCTAAACCATTCGGAACAGATTTTACGATTATCCGAGATTCAAGGAGGTATTGTCTGTAATACTGGCATTTTGGGCGGTGTGTATGTTCTCAACAACTTTGACCCAATTAAATTTATTCCCAATGGCGTGTATCTAAGTAGTTTCTTCAGCAATTACCCTACACAAGAAACGATAAACTATATTTATTCTTTCTTAGCAGAACATAAGTTAATTCCTTACGTTGGAAAAGTATTTCCCTTTTCTGAGATTGCAAAAGCTTGTATTGCAATGGATTCTGGCACAGTAAACGGTAAAATTGTAGTTACTATGAATGGGTCTATTTGAATTAAATGCTCGGTATTGCTTTCCCCTGCATCAATGATAAGCTAGAAACATTGAAGTTAGGGGATCGCATATTTTTTCGATATTTTATTTACTTAATTGTAATGACTGCCATATAATAGGCTGAAATTTCTTCTGGACTATTTTTCATATCCATTTTAATCCACCATTTAATTGCTTCAGAAAGACTTCCTGCCAAATGATTCAGAAGAAACTCCCTTGGAACATTCGTTATTTTATTATTTAGAAATTTAGAAAACATTTCTGTAAGGTATTCTTTAAAATACTCCATAAACAATTCTCCACTTTCACAAGACAGTATTCCAGCAATATCTTTTTTGCTGTCTTTCAGATGATATAGAATATGAGTAATTTTCTGTTGTAATCCGTTATTGTCTCTCGAAAAATCATGTGTCTTTTCCATTTTTAACTCATCTGAAAAAATATGGGTAAATATATCGGTACACATTTCTTTTAACAAATCGTCCTTCGTTTCAAAATGAGAATAGAATGTACTCCGTCCAATATTTGCCTTGTCAATAATCTCTTGCACAGTAATATTATTAAAATTTTTGTTTTTCAGTAATTCGCTAAATGCATTAAAAATTGCATTTCTTGTTTTTTGTTGTCTTCTATCCAATCTAATTTTCCTCCTGTACAATTTAATTAAAATGTTCAATATCTTACATTTCAGTCGATTTGATTGTTGATTTCATTATCAATCATTCATATAATAAAACCATACAAATTATTCAGTATTGAATATATTGTACTCTAATAAGTTTAATAAATCAAGATAGAAAGGATGAAATCATATGAAAAAGATAAGTGATTTTTTAGGCAATATTCCTATGACAATGATAGGTGGAATTTTTCTGGTATTGAGTCTATTACTTCCAGCACTGAACATTTACTTGCCACTTGATCCCGCATGGATCTCTGTAATGATATGTGGTATTCCACTGCTGTATCTTTCAATTTGGAGATTAATTTACAATAAAGGAATTAGTAAAATCTCTTCTGCACTCTTAATTAGCATTGCCATGGTTGCTGCTATTGCAATCGGTGACTTATTTGCAGCTGGTGAAGTCGCATTTATCATGGCGATTGGTGCAATATTGGAAGATAAGACAACAGAAAGGGCAAAAAAAGGATTAAAAACATTGATAAGCCTTGCTCCGCAACAAGGACGTAAAATTAAAAACGGCAGCGAAATTATAATAAAAGTGGATGAAATTAAAAAAGGCGATCTATTGCGTGTCCTGCCAGGTGAAACAATTCCAGTGGACGGAATTATCACAGTAGGAAATACTTCTATTGATCAGTCCATTATGACTGGAGAATCACTTCCAGTAGACAAAGAAGTCGGCGACAGTGTTTTTTGCGGAACATTAAATTGTTTCGGCTCTATTGATATGAAGGCAACTAAAGTAGGAGAAGATAGTTCTTTACAAAAACTCATCCATATGGTAGAAGAAGCGGAAAATAAAAAAGCTCCAATGGCAAGAATCGCCGATACCTGTGCTAGTTGGCTCGTTCCAGTTGCCTTACTAATTGCCATTCTTGCTTATTTTGTTACTGGAAATATTGTTCGAGCAGTAACGGTTCTCGTCGTATTTTGTCCTTGTGCATTAGTTCTTGCTACTCCTACAGCAATTATGGCAGCAATCGGTCAAGCTACTAAACGTGGTGTTATCATTAAATCTGGGGAAGCGCTTGAAAAAATGGGAAAAGTAGATACGATCACTTTTGATAAAACGGGAACCCTTACATTTGGATCATTGGAAGTGAATGATATTCTCTCATTTTCAGATAAATATGATAATCATACTTTGTTATCCCTTATCGCTTCAGCAGAAACAAGAAGTGAGCATCCTTTAGGAAAAGCAATTGTAGCGTATGCGAAAGATCAAAATATAACATTAATAGAAACAACTAATTTTCAAATGGAAGCTGGAAAAGGTATCTATGCAGAAATAAATAACAAAAAAATATTTTGTGGAAACGAAAAATATTTAAAAGAAAAGAGAATTTTTATATCGAAACATCTAAAAGAGGTTTTAGATAAATTTCGTAATGAAGGAAAAGCTTCTATACTCGCTTCCGTAAATGACGAATGTGTCGGTATGATTACTCTTTCCGATATTCTTCGCCCTACAGCCCAAAATATGATTACACAATTAAAAAACATGGGTACCGATATTATCCTCTTAACAGGAGATAACCAAAAAACAGCAGAATATTTTGCAAAACAAGTCAATATTACAAACATTAAATCTGAGCTATTACCTGCAGAGAAAGTGAAAAATATTCAAAAATTACAAAAAGAAGAAAAATATGTATGTATGATTGGTGATGGTGTAAATGACGCACCTGCACTAAAAACAGCGAATGTAGGAGTAGCTATGGGAAGCATGGGAAGCGATATAGCAATAGAAGCAGCTGATATTGCATTAATGAGTGACGATATAACAAAAATTCCTTATTTAAAACGTTTATCTAACGCAACAGTAAAAACAATCAAATTTAGTATTGCTTTATCGTTACTCATTAATTTCGTAGCAATTACACTTTCACTGTTAGGAATGCTTACACCTACCACTGGAGCTTTGGTTCATAATGCTGGTTCTGTTTTTGTTGTACTAATTGCTGCATTGCTTTATGATCGAAAATTTGAATAAGCATTATTTTTGATTTTCCATTTTAACAATATCGTTCCAGCCATCATAATTAGAAACAGAACCATTAAATAATATGGAAACAACGTAACACCGATAATTTGAGCAATGAATCCAAACAACATTGGTGCCAACATAATGCTGAAATAGGATGCTGCCATTTGTATGCTTATGACTGACTGAGAGATATCCGTTCCAAAATTTTGTGGAGTAAGATGCAGCATATTAGGAAAAATCGGTCCATTTCCCAGCCCAATTAAAAATAATGCAATTCCAGAAACAAATGACGGGACTGGCAGCAACAACAAAACGATGGCAGCTAAAACAATCATTTGTCCAATTCTCACTAACTGCCAGCTAGTAAGCTTATTTGCAAATACTCCAGATAGAAAACGTCCCAGCGCCATTCCCATATAATAAAATGTGATCATTTGAGCGGCTGTATCTACCATTACTCCCTTTGCATTTACCAGAAACGTACTTCCCCAACCGCCGCAAGTATATTCCATCGCACAGGATCCCATAAATATAAGGCAGACTGTACGAACCATCTTTATTAGTTGAAAAAAGCCTAATGTAACAGAAGAATTTTCCTGTACCGAGGAAGCATGTTTTACTTTTTTCCATAATGGAATGGATATTATCGTTACTATAGCAATTCCAGCTTGAAACCAAAATATAATCCGATATCCATTTCTCCAATTTGCATTGACAGAAAGGGCAAGTGACATCAAATACGGACTTAACGAAACTCCAATCCCATAAAAACAATGCAAAAAATTCATATGCATCGCTTTATAATGTAATGCTATATAATTATTCAATGCAGAATCAATTGCCCCTGCCCCTAATCCAAGCGGTATTGCACATAAGCATAGCCAGAATATACCATTGGAATAAGAAAATCCCAAAAGTGCAGCAGCGGTTATTGTGGTACTTACCGCTGTAATTTTGGCCGTTCCATAACGATTGATGAGTCGAGCGGACAACAAACTGGAAATGATCGTTCCTCCAGAAATAAGAAATGTAACATAATTGGCCGCTGAAACTGGAAGATTAAATTCCATATAAATTGCTGGCCATGCTGTTCCAAATAAGGAATCTGGAATTCCCAATCCAATAAACGCAATATAGATAATGATTAACAATACTGTTGCCATACGGAATTCCTCCATAAAAAATTATTCACTGATTTTTCTTTTGCTGTACTTCGGTACATTTTAATCCAATTGTTCCAACACAAGGAAAAAGCCGCCATCTGCAAGTTACAGACAGGCGGCTTAATGGATATTCTTATTTTAAAATTTCTGCTTTCTTTTTCAAGATTTCTTCCACGATTGAGCAAGCGGGACAATCGCAATATTTTGCTCCAGCTGCCTTGATTTCTTTTGCATGTGCTACAATCGCTGCGGCAGTTTCAGCCCCGAAATAATCTGATCCCTTTTCTGAACCAGCAAATCCAATCAGCATATCAATTGGCATAATATCTGCTTCCAGTTCTTCTATATATTTTTCAGTTTCTTCTTTTTGTGCATCCGTTCCAACTGCATCCAACCATTTCTGCGCTGCTGCTTTTGTTTCACTGCTGCAAGTAGGTGCGGCAATTAATTCACGGGTTTTCTCAACTACATAATTTAAAACATCTTGACTCATAATTGATGTACCGCCTTTCTCTAAGAATTTACTCTTATTGTAACACGATATTCTAGCTAACTGCAAGCAGAAATTAATACAACTACAGATAAAGTCTTTTAATTGACAGTCTTTTTACATTAGTTTTGGTTTTCTACTTCAATTTTGCGGATTTCTTTCGTGCGAATTTCCTTACAAATAGCATCAATGAATTCTTCTAATGGTTTCTGTCCTTCATCTCCAAGGTAACGGCTTCTTACGGATACTACATGATCCTCTTCTTCTTTTGCTCCCACTACTAACATATATGGAACTTTTGCCAAACGTGCCTCACGGATCTTATATCCAATCTTCTCGGAACGATTATCGACGCTGGAACGAACTCCATTTGCTTTCAATTGTGCATTGACTTGCTCTGCATAGTCTTTATATTTTTCAGAAATAGGAAGTACACGAACTTGTTCTGGGCATAACCAAGTTGGGAATAATCCAGCATATTTCTCGATTAACCATGCCAAAGTTCTCTCGTAACATCCCATTGAAGTTCTATGAATGATAAATGGACGCTTCTTATTACCATTTTCATCAATATAGTACATATCAAACTGTTCTGCCAATGCAAAGTCTAATTGAATCGTAATCATGGTATCTTCTTTTCCATATACATTCTTTGCCTGAATATCCAATTTTGGACCATAGAATGCAGCTTCTCCATCTGCTTCTACAAATGGAAGATTCAACTCATTCAGCAATTCACGCATCTTTCCCTGGGATGTTTCCCAATACTCTGCATCACCAATATATTTTTCTGTGTTGGCAGGATCCCATTTTGACAAACGATAGGTTACATCGTCTTGTAATCCCAATGTTGTAAGCACATGTACAGCTAAGTGAACACAATTCTTAAATTCTTCATCTACCTGATCTGGACGTACAATCAAATGTCCTTCTGAAATCGTAAACTGACGTACACGTGTCAAACCATGCATTTCACCAGAATCTTCATTACGGAACAATGTAGATGTCTCACCATAACGAAGCGGCAATTCACGATAACTATGCTGTGTTGCCTTATATACATAATACTGGAATGGACAAGTCATTGGACGCAGTGCGAATACTTCCTTATCTTTTTCTTCATCTCCAAGGACAAACATACCCTCTTTATAATGATCCCAATGACCTGAAATTTTATAAAGATCGCTCTTAGCCATTAATGGAGTTCTTGTACGAACATATCCCCACTCGTTATCTTCCAAATCTTCAATCCAGCGTTGTAATTCCTTAATCATAATAACGCCTTTTGGCATAATAAGAGGAAGTCCCTGTCCAATTACATCCACTGTTGTGAATAATTCCATTTCACGTCCCAACTTATTATGGTCACGCTTTTTTGCCTCTTCTAATTGCTCTAAATATGCATTTAATTCGTCTTTCTTTGCAAATGCAGTTCCATAAATACGAGCTAACATTTTATTTTTTTCCGAGCCTCTCCAGTAAGCACCAGAAGAAGACAATAACTTAAATGCCTTAATTCCCTTTGTACTCATTAAATGAGGTCCTGCACATAAATCAGTAAATTCTCCCTGAGAGTAGAATGAAATCACCGCATCCTCTGGCAAGTCTTCAATTAATTCTACTTTGTATGGTTCACCCTTTTCTTTCATAAATGCAATTGCTTCTTCTCTTGGAAGTTCAAAACGCTCAATTTTGGCACCTTCCTTAATAATTTTCTTCATTTCTTTTTCAATTGCATCCAAATCTTCTCTCGAAAACGGTTCACACTCAAAATCATAGTAAAATCCTGTATCGATAGAAGGACCAATTGCTAATTTTGCCTCTGGGCGAAGACGTTTCACTGCTTCTGCCAACACATGAGAAGTTGTATGACGGAGTGCTGCAAGTCCTTTTTCATCATTTGCTGTTAAAATATTTAATTCACAGTCATTTTCTATTACTGTCCTTAAATCGACTACTTCTCCATTTACTTCTCCAGCAGTGGCTACTCTCGCCAACCCTTCACTAATGTCTTTTGCAATATCCAAAACAGATATTGGCTGTGCATATTCTTTTTTCGATCCATCTTTTAATGTAATAATCATTTCAAAAGTCTCCTCTCGTTTTATATTATTATAAGGAACTACTTTCCACTTGGCTCATCATAGAAAACAAATGTTTCCTATTACAAAAGAAATTTTTACTAATCTTTCCCTTTGCACATCGTGATAGCTTTATTTTATTGGTTCTTCCGATAAAATAAAAAACACCCTGGAGCAAGCTACTGCCTGTCCAAGGGTGCATCATATACACGGTTCCACCTTGATTTTCACTCAGGTTCTATCAAACCTTACTCTTTAACGCAGAGGTACGGCGATCATTTCCTATCGCAGCTCAGGAGTGGTCTTCACCATATCTGTCGGAAAGAAACTTCCAGCTACTGTTTCTTCTCTCTGTCGGAGCATTCTATGGCTACTCGTTCCTTCATAGCTATAATTATTTAGCTGTCTTAATCATAGGACGGATTTTATTTTTTGTCAACCCCTTTTACCAATATCTTATCAGAAGTTTTTCTTTTATTTTTTAGAAAAACTGCCATATTTAGGCTATTTTGATAAATCCATTGTACGACTCGCTCGACCACTGTTCCAGTAAGCAGTGAACAGAAAAATGAAGTTGGCACAAATATAAAGTAACACCATATATAAGTATCAACAGAAAAATATGGAAACATCATTACATAAAGAATTCGATCAAAAATCCATGAAATTAAATAAATTGCTAAAGATACTTTAGAAATATGGTAAAATACTCTCTTTAAATCCCGGTTTTCCGTCTTTAAGTCATAGAGTGCCAAAAACAGACAAATACTTGTACCAGCTACAAATATATCGGAATATCCATCTCCAATTCGCTCAACAAAGATTCCTCCATTCGCCGTATAATAAAGAATGCTTCCCTTTATCATCGCAAAAAATAACGCTCCCAAAATGCCTGTTCTTAAAGGAAGTTTTACAGAAAATTTTCGTATATAACTTCCGATAAAATAATATGTAAATGGATAGAGCGCCATCCAATAATCAGGAAGAATATTTAAATTTAATTCGATTCCTCCCCAACGATTCGTTAAAGTTGGAAGAAATGTCAGTGCAATCATCGTCCCAAGTAGAATACGAAACTGCTTTTTATCCATATGCTCGGTAATTCGATTTAAAAATGGACATAATAGAAAGATTCCAATATACATTTCAATATACCAGCTATATGTAGCACCTTTATAATTAAAGATGTCCGCAATCCATAAAATCGTACTCTGATGAATATCCAAATAGTAAATTTTAAATATGATACAAATAGCTGTAATGATTGCCCAAGTCAATAAAATAGGAATAATGCCCAAGTAGTACCTCAATGTCAGCTTTTTTGTTCCTCTTAAAAATCCCGTAATCATCAAAAATAATGGAACTCCTACAAAGAAAAAAGAACGAGCCCAATCTACGAACCAGACCTTTGCTCCAATTTGAGGTAATGCATAATATCCATTATATAAAAAGAAATGAATACTAAGCACTAAGATAACTGCAACACTGCGAACTACATCCATACCAAAATTTCTCTTATCAATATTCCTGATATAAGGCTTAATAAAATAGTCTTTCTTTCTATCAATGCTAATTTGCTGCATTTCTTTTGGCTGAGTCAATGCTGAATTGACTTCTTGTTCTATTTTTTTTACTTCTAATGAATTTTGCTCTTCCTCTGCTTCTATTTTGTTTTCATCTTTTCTTTCCTTCTCATCAGTGGTGTTTGATTCTGATATTGAGGAAGGATGTCGTAAATTTTTCTCTCCTAGTCGTTCTTTTCGCTGTAAATCTAAAGAATTACAGAGATTTTCTTTACTTTTTTTCTTTACTAGCTGAAAGAACTCATTTTGTCTCATATTCAAAAGACCTTCCTGTTGATTTCTTTCCATATCATCTCGATCTTTCTGAAATGTCAGCATATGATTCTGTTGTTCCTGGAAAATCTTATCGGTATCCTCTTGGAGTTTTAATACTTCCTGCATTGTCCTTTGTAATTTTTCTTCACTGCTCGTTCCCTGCTGTAATGCAGCTAATAATTCTTCTTGAAGATGCATAATTTCTTCCCGGTCTCGTTGTAGTTTCAACAATCCGTCTTGCTGCATTTTTAACATCTCTTCTCGGTCTTGCTGTAAGCGCATTAAACCTTCTCTTTGCATTTTCAGCATTTCTTCCCGAGTCTCCTGAAGTTTTGTAAGCTCATTCATATATTCATCTAAACGAAGAATATTTTCATTTCCCTCTTTAATACTCCACATATTCAGTTTTTCATGTTTTGGCATGGAACGATTTTCCGTTAACCCAAGCATTCGATCCCGATAATGCTGCAATCGAAGCATTTGATCTTTATCTTGTCCCAATCCTAAGATTTCGTCTCTATATTGTCGAATTCCTGGATCTTTGTTTAATTTCTCCTTTTCTTCCTGCAACGTAACTTCCCCCTGTTTCATGAGATTTTTCTACCATGGTGGCGCCTGCAAAGCAGGCATGAAAGTTTATTAATATTATACAACAGAAAACAGAGTCATTTCCCCTTATGTTCAGTTTTTTATTATAACATATTATAATGTAAGGGTCAAAAGGTATTTTGATTCCAAACAATAGGAAAACTGGCATTGCAGAAGTTTGCGTCCTACAATGCCAGCGTTCCATGAAAATCTTTTCTATTCAATTTTAAAACCTTATCTCATCAAATGCTTTAAAACATGTCTTCTAAACTCAATAATAAATAAATCGGTTAAATACAATCCAAAGTATAACACTAATAATACCTAACACAATCATTTCCCAGTTCCATGCACGATACCTTATATAATAAATCATATTATAAATGAAATAGATACTGCTTATTGTAATAAGACCAATGATCCATTCTTCTAATTTTTTTTCATGTTTTTTCATATCATTCACCTTATTTTTTATTATTTATGTTTGTATACCAACAAACCAAATACTATATAGGTTATCACTGCAACCATAATTATATTGATATAATCGAAATTCCATGCGTGATGCCTTATATAGTAAAGAATATTATAGATAAAAGAACAAAGAATCATGACAATAAGCCCTGCAACCCATTTTTCTTTCCCATATCTTTTCATACATATACTAAACAAAATTTCTTTTACACTATCTCCTTTCTTAAATAGTTTAAAGCATTCGATTACTGTAAGGATAGAATATTTAATTTTTCTAATATTATCATAATAATGTAATATTAGAAATCATTTTTATGTAATTTCTATGTAAATTTTTTAATGCAAAAAAGCTGATCCAATTAATTGAATCAGCTTAAGTAGCGGAAAAGGGATTTGAACCCATGACACCACGGGTATGAACCGTGTGCTCTAGCCAACTGAGCTATTCCGCCATATACTTTCAAAACTACACACAAAACTTCATCATCCTTCTTCCTATCCTTCTACCTTCAGGTTATGCCCTCGACCGATTAGTAACAGTCAGCTCCATACATTACTGTACTTCCACCTCTGCCCTATCTACCTCGTCGTCTTCAAGGGGTCTTACT
>DVHN01000006.1 GCA_018712075.1 Candidatus Fimimorpha faecalis | reverse complement strand
AGTGAGAAACGGTTGATTTTTATATTTTATTCTTTACCGCTGAAAAACGATATTTCTGCTTGACATAAGATTATGAAGTGTTTATACTAAAAATAAATGAATAGAAAAGTAGAGGTTGCGTGATTGATGAGTAAGCTGTTGGATATGTTCTGGCATAGAGGAAGACAGTGGAAAGGTGAGAACGCCGAAGGAATGGATGCCAGAATATCAATTCCTGGGAATATGGTGAATAACCATATGACTGTCATCTGATTCAAGTCAGATGGGGAGCTACTTAGAGCGTTTGTTGCGATCTTTAAGGGCTGACCAAGCTGGCAGCTCTTTTTCTATTGGTGTGAAAGCATAAAAAGCAGATCACATAGGAATATTTATTTAAGGAGGATTAAATATGGCTATTTTTAAAGGAGCTGGAGTAGCGATCGTTACACCTTTTACAGCGGATGATAAAGTAGATTATGAAGCACTTGGAAAGATGATCGATTTCCAGATTGAAAATGGAACCGATGCAATTATTATCTGTGGAACGACAGGAGAATCTTCTACATTAACACATGATGAACATGATGAATGTATTCGATTTGCTGTAGAGTATGTGGCAGGCAGAGTTCCTGTTATTGCGGGAACTGGATCGAATAGTACAGCAGAAGCAATTCGTCTTTCCACTCATGCAGAGAAGGTAGGAGCCGATGCGCTGCTTCTCGTAACTCCATATTATAATAAAGCAACACAAAAGGGGTTAATTGAACATTATAAGAAGATTGCGAATAGTGTTAAAATTCCGATTATTATGTATAATGTACCATCCAGAACAGGTGTTAATATTTTGCCGGAGACAGCGGTAACGTTGGCAAAGGAAGTTGATAATATTGTTGGAATTAAAGAAGCAAGCGGTAATATTGGGCAAGTTGCAAGATTAGCAGCGTTAGCAGATGGATGCATTGACATTTATTCTGGTAATGATGATCAGATTGTACCATTATTGTCGTTAGGTGGTATCGGAGTTATTTCGGTTCTTTCCAATATTGCTCCAAAGATGACACATGATATTGTAGCATCTTATTTAAATGGTGATGTGGAAACGAGTCGTAAGTTACAGTTACAGGCAATGGATTTGAATGATGTATTGTTCTGTGAAGTAAATCCAATTCCAGTAAAAGCGGCACTGAATATGATGGGAATGTGTGAAGGAAACCTTCGTTCACCGCTTTGTGAAATGAGTGAAGCGCATAAGGAGCAGATGAAATCAGCATTAGAAAGACATCAGCTTATTTAAGATGGAGGAAGACAGATGATAAAAGTAATTATAAATGGCTGTAATGGAAAAATGGGAAGGGTACTTCAAGAGATTATTGCAGCGGAGCCAGAGATGGAAATTGCAGCGGGAATTGATATTACAGAAAATTCTAGTGTAACCTACCCAATATTTCCATCTGTGGCACAATGTTCCTGTGAAGCAGATGTTGTGATTGATTTTACAATTGCAAAGATTGTAGATCAGCTGCTGGATGATTGTGTGGAGAAGAAACTGCCGCTTGTACTTTGTACGACTGGATTAACACCGGAGCAGCTGGCGCATGTAGAGGAAGCATCAAAACAAATCCCAATTGTACAATCTTATAATATGTCACTTGGTATTAATACGTTGGCGAAGATATTGGAAAGTGTTGCACCAACACTTGCCGATGCAGGATTTGATATAGAAATTATTGAAAAACATCATAATCAAAAAATTGACGCACCAAGCGGAACGGCGCTTTTGTTAGCAAATACCGTAAATGCATCTTTAAATAATGAATATTATTATCAATACGATCGTACGGCAAAACGAGCTGCCCGTGATAAAAAAGAAATTGGAATTAGCGCCATTCGAGGAGGTACGATTGTTGGAGAGCATAGTGTAATTTTTGCAGGACAGGATGAAGTATTGGAATTGACGCATGAAGCGCATTCCAAGGCAGTGTTTGCAAAAGGAGCTGTGCAGGCAGCGAAGTTCCTTGTAAAAAAACAAAATGGAAGATATACGATGAGAGATGTTATTGCATAATAGTCAAATCACGATGTTTATGTAATAAGAGAACGGATATCTTTTGCAATAAAAAAGGGGGAGTATAACACTCCCCCATTCTAATGATAGGAATACTAGCAGCAGAATCCGTTGCCTCCGCCACAGAAACAGCTAAGCAATAAGATCCAAATGAGTACGTTGCAACCACAGTCGCTGTCGCCGAAGAAATTAAATCCACCACCGTTGCCGCAACCACAGCCGTTGCCGCAGCCACCACAGCATAATAAGATTAATAACAGGAATAAGCAGTTGTTTCCTCCATTATTCTCGCAACCACAGTTTCCACAGTTTGTAGCAGCTAAATCGCTCATGCTTTCATACCTCCAGGAGTTTTTTTATTTACAGTGTATACTATGTGAGAGGGAAAGAATGTGTGCATCTTTTTTCGGAAATTTTTTTCTTCTCTTTAATTGAAGTTGATTTTGCACTGTCTGGAAATCTTCTTCTGATATAATGGCAGGATGAGTTCCTGGAATGCGAATCCAACATTCTGGAGGAAGATGGATCATTTTTTTACTTTTATAACTAAGTTTTTTTTCTTTTCCTTGAACAAGGGTGCCCGTGTAAGTAGGATTTTTTAAAATATTTTTGATTGTGCTGACACTCCAATGAACCGAGCTGCGAGGAGAATGAAATTTTAATCCTTGCATTTGCTTGTAAATAGAAGGAGGGGGAATTTGTTCTGTGGTTAATTGTCGGGCAATGGAAGTAACTCCCGTTCCAGATAGATAGAGTTGGTAGATTCGCTGTACAATTTGAGCAGCAGGTTCATCAATCACTAAGCGGTGATGATCGGTAGGATCTTTTTTATATCCATAGCAGGCAAATGAGCCAATAAACTGACCATCCTGCATTTTTTTTTGAAAAACGGCACGGATATTATCCGAGAGATCTTCACAATACCATTCGTTAATTAGCCCAGTGATCTGACGTGCTTTTTTATTATGACGTTCGGCAGTATCCACGCCATCTACAATACCAATAAATCGAATTCCCCAAAGGGGAAAAAGATGGTGAAGATAACGTTCGACAAGTTCCATATCTCTTGTAAATCGGGATTGTGTTTTGCAAAGAATTACTTGAAAATATCCAGCCTGCGCATCGGCTAACATTCGTACAAATGCAGGACGGCTGCTGTCCAGACCGGAATAATCTTCGTCCACATATATGGCAAATAGTTCATAATCATGTTTTTTGGCGTAATCTAGGAGTAGGAGTTGTTGATTTTGAATACTTTCACTTATACATTTAGAAGAACCACGATCTTCATCTTCTACTGAGAGCCGGCAATAAATGGCTGCTTTCATAGATATCACCTAAAATTTAAGATATAATTAAAGTATGCAAGAAGACAAAATCGGTAACAATTTTGGGTGAAATAGGAAAAATAAAAAAATATCACTTCGTAAGAAAATATTAAAGTTTTTCTTATTGCTCTTTTGGAATTTTTGGAGTATGATAATAAAAAATGTAAAAAACTTACATTAATAATTTCATGATAAATTAGGTGAGACAAGTTGATAAAAAATAATCAGTCAGTTTTAAATCGGTTGCATGTTGTGCTGGATGCAATCGTAATACTAACCTCTTATTTTCTAGCATATTGGCTGCAATTCTATTACCTTGGCAATGCGCCCAGTTTATTTCCTTATTTAGATAGAGGAATTTGGCCAGCCTGTTTTGTAGCAATTTTTCTGTTTTATAATGCAGTGTTTTCTCTGTATCAGCCCAAACGTGTGATGGGACGCCGATTAGAAGCGTCCAATGTAGTGAAAGCAAATGTGCTTGGAATGGCGACCATTATTTTGATTTTATATATTTGGATCAAACAAATTCCATATGCAGAACATTTTTCACGTATGTTTGCTTTTTGGTTTGCAATGATCAATTCAATTCTTACAATTGCAGAACGAAACTGTTTGCGCATTGGTTTAATGTTTATGAGACGGCGTGGATTCAATTTGAAACATATTTTACTGATTGGATATAGCCGTGCTGCAGAGGGATTTATTGATCGAGTCAATGCCAATCCTCAGTGGGGATACAAAATACGTGGTATTTTGGATGATAAGAGAGAACGAGGAGAAGAATACAAAGGAGTAAAAGTAATTGGGTCGACCGATAACTTGGATATGCTGCTTTCTTTTAATCGTTTGGATGAAATTATTATTACATTAGGATTGGAAGATTATAAGAATTTAGAGCAGATTGTAAACAGTTGTGAAAAATCAGGTGTACACACGAAATTTGTTCCAGATTATAACAATATTATTCCAACAAAGCCATATACCGAAGATTTGCTTGGAATGCCAGTGATTCATATCCGTCATGTGCCATTGACAAATGGATGGAATAAGTTAATAAAGAGAACGATGGATGTGATTGGTTCTTTGCTAGCCATTATTGTATTTTCTCCAGTTATGTTAGTAACAGCCATTTTAGTTAAGGCAACTTCTCCAGGACCATTAATTTTTACGCAGGAGAGAGTCGGATTGCACAATCGCCCGTTTAAGATGTATAAGTTTCGTTCCATGGGAGTGCAGTCCAGAAAAGAAGAAGCAAAGGGCTGGACGACGAAGAATGATCCCCGTGTCACTTCAGTTGGAAAAATAATTCGAAAGACGAGTATTGATGAGCTTCCCCAGTTGTTTAATGTTTTAAAGGGAGATATGAGTCTTGTAGGACCACGTCCAGAGCGTCCTCAATATGTGGAAAAGTTTAAAGAAGAAATTCCACGTTATATGGTTAAGCATCAGGTACGTCCAGGCATGACAGGATGGGCTCAAGTAAATGGGTTCCGAGGAGATACATCCATTCGAGGACGAATTGAACATGATTTATATTATATTGAAAACTGGACCATAGGGTTTGACATTAAAATTTTAATATTAACTGTGTTTAAAGGATTTATTAATAAAAATGCATATTAAAAGATAGGGTTAAAACGAGTACTAATCCTTAAATGTATGCCTTAGTAGTTGCAGCATGGAAGGTATGAATGTGGCATTAGGAGGTAAAGATGACCGAACATAAAAATACAGGAACAAGAGGAAGAAATGCAAAGGCGGCAAAGATGAGAGAGCGGCGTAAAAAACAGCGTCGCCGCCGTCTTATTATTATTGGAGTAGAAGTTGTATTGATGCTGATTTTAGCAGGATGCTGCTATGCAGTTAGTATGATGGGCTTATTGCAGCGTCATAAAACAAACAAGGCAAATGTGTACAAACCTTCTTATGAAACTGTTACAGATGAAGAAGGACAGGTAGTGAATTATAGCGAAACATTGGACGAGGGATATCGCAATATACTTGTTATTGGGGTAGATGCCAGAGACAATGAATCCCTTGCTGAGTCAGGGGATAATGCCGATGTTATGATGATTGTAAGTATTAACAATAAAACAAAAGATGTTCGTCTGCTTTCTGTCTATCGTGATACATATATGCAGATGATAAAGGGCGATAAAGAATATGAAAAAGCAAATCATCAAATGACAGTTGGAACCGCAGAAGATGTTATGAATATGCTGAATATGAATCTAGACTTAAACATTGAAGAATATGTTATGGTAAACTGGAGTGCAGTAGCAAAGGCAATTGACTTGTTAGGCGGTGTAGATAACGTAGAAATTACGCAGGAAATGCTGGATGTAGGAAAGATTGATGGGTACATTACCAATGTAGTTGAAAGTACAGGAATTCCTGGAACTCAAATAAAAGAACCTGGTGTATATACATTAACAGGTGTACAGGCAGTTGCATATTGTCGTGTTCGCTATGTTGGATATGATTATGGACGTACAGAACGCCAGAGAGAAGTTGTTACAAAGATGGTTCAGAAGCTACAAGATAACTTC
Organism: Candidatus Fimimorpha faecalis; assembly: GCA_018712075.1. GTDB lineage: Bacteria > Bacillota > Clostridia > Lachnospirales > Lachnospiraceae > Fimimorpha > Fimimorpha faecalis. The sequence goes on along the minus strand of DVHN01000006.1, from coordinate 42,504 downwards.
CTAGATAAAGTAGATGAAATTGCAAGAGCAGTATTTCCAAATATTGCGACGAATATTGATTGGATGGATATATTAGATTTGGCATCGGATGCTGCAAAATATAAAATTGTGGGACAGAGTGGTTTCCCATTTGATAAGTATGCAGAAGAGCAATATATTGGAAGTATTACGACTTCTTATCCAGTCATACCAGTGACATTGGAAAGTAATGTTCAAAAGTTACATCAGTATTTATTTGATGTGAAAGAATACAATCCGACGGAAAAAGTAAAAGAAATTAGTCAATATATAGAAGATAAATCAGAAATTCATGAGGGTGAAGTTCCGACTGTAGATATAGAGGAATTAAAAGAGAATGAATAGCTGTTCTTATCGTGGTACACAAAAGGAAGCTCCAATGGAGGTTCCTTTTGTTCTCTCACAGAAAATACTATTTCAAGTTAAAGTATTAAAGTGACGAACAAAAATCATTATATGCAAAAAATAGGAGGATGGATAATAAAAAATGAATGGGATGGAAATGAAAGATGCCCGAAAAGTTATTGAGGAAGTTAGAAAAGTAATTATTGGAAAAGATAGCTGTATTTATAAGGTGATGGCTGCTCTTTTGGCACGGGGACATATTTTGATTGAAGATATTCCTGGTGTTGGAAAAACAACGATGGCAATGGCTTTTTCAAAAGCCATGTCATTAAGCCAAAATCGTATGCAGTTTACTCCAGATGTACTTCCTTCGGATGTGACAGGATACTTTATGTATGAAAATGGAAGGTTTCAATTTCATAAAGGTCCGATTTTTTGCCATTTGTTTTTGGCAGATGAAATCAATCGTACTTCTCCCAAAACACAATCTGCATTGTTAGAGGTAATGGAGGAAGGGACTGTTACAGTGGATGCAGTAACTGAGCCAGTTCCACAGCCATTTCTGGTAATGGCAACACAAAATCCAATTGGATCTGCGGGAACACAAATGCTTCCAGAATCACAATTAGATCGTTTTATGATAAAAATTAGTATTGGATATCCATCTCCAGAGCAGGAAGTGGAAATTATGAAAAATCGTCATACGAAAGATCCAATGGAGCAAGTAAATGCAGTAGTGACCGCAGAAGAAATTGTAGCAATGCAAGCGATTGTGGAACAGACGTATATTCATGATCTCATTTATCAATACATTGTACAGTTAGTTCAGGCAACACGAACACATGAAATGGTTCAGCTTGGTATTAGTCCAAGAGGAACATTAGCAATTGCCAAAATGGCAAAAGCAAATGCTTTTTTAAAGGATCGAGACTATGTGATTCCAGACGATGTTGTAGATATATTTAAAGATGTTGCAGCACATCGTATTGTGTTAAATGCAAAGGCGAGGATTAGCAAAGTTACCGCAGAACAGATTTTGGAATCAATCTTAAAGTCTGTGAAAAAACCGACGGCAGAAAGTGAATGAATTTATATTATGGCTTTTGCGTTACAATGAGAGGTAAAAATGCTTTATAGAAAAATAATCTATTTTATTACAATATTAATTACTGCTTTTATTGTTATTATGTATCCTGGAAGTGTACCTCCTGTATTGCTTGGGTTAGAAGTTGGCTTTGCAATAGGAAGTTTGTTTCTCCTTATTGTTGTTCTATTTGGATTTCAGATGAAAATTGAGAAAGGAGAAACAATTGTATTTGCAAATGAGGAGTGGAATATTCCAATTGTCGTGAAAAATAATTCTTGGCTGCCAATTGCCTATGTGAAACTCGATCTTCTTACTTATAATCATATAGGCGAAAAAAAGACGCTGCAAACGGTTTGGTTGAAATTGCCGGCAAAAGACCAGGTTAAAACAGAACTGGCAGTGAAAAGTGAATTTTGTGGAATGATAGAAGTACAAGTAAACGCTTGCAGAGTTTATGAGCCATTTTGTCTATTTGGATGGACAAGAAGACGATTGGGCAGCTATCAACAAATAGTTTTACCAAAATTGACAGAACTAAACATAGAATGGACAGGGCAAAGTCAGTATTTTATAGCCGATGCAAAGGAGTATGATAATAGAAAACCAGGAGATGATCCATCGGAAATATTAAGATTTCGAGACTATTTGCCAGGAGATCGGATGTCCCAAGTAAACTGGAAATTGAGTGCAAGAAAGCATACGCTTTTGGTAAAGGAACGTTCCCTTCCTTTAGACTGTGTAATAGACTTGTTAGTTGATACAAGATACACTAGTTTAAAACAGGCGGACGCATTATTGCAAACGCTGTATTCCTTTTCCTGGGCTTTCATAGAACAAAAAATTCGTCATTGTATTTCCTGGTATCAAGAGGGAACTATTGTAAGTTATAATATAATGGGAGAAGATGAAATTTTGGAAGTCATGAAACAACTGATGCTTGTACCAGCCCAACCGAAAAATTGGAAACTAGAAGCTTGGGCACAGAGAAGTGAATGGATTTATGAGCAAATTTTGTTGACAGACTTAATGAACGAAGAAGAAGCAGACTTTATTTTTCATCAGCCAAATTCAAAGAAGAATGTTTTAGTTTTGATTCAGGAAGAAAACCGAGATAATCAAAAATTAAAGGAGCAATATGGAGAAAATTGTTATGAAATTCATGCTCCGAACAATGAATTACCGTCCATCTGGCTTGTGATATAGGAGGTAGGTATTTGAAAAAATATACTCAGATACAAAATGGAATACAAATTCGAGAAAAGAATTTTGGAACGAAAAAACAAAAGAATAAAAGATCAATTGGCTTTCTCTTTCTTTCCTTTCTCTGTCTTTGGATGGCGTCCTTTGGTATTTTCTATGGGATGGCTGCAACGTTTGGAGTATCCGTGGGAGGGAGCAGTTATTTTTTCCTATCTTTTGCGATTTGCTTGTTTTGGACTGGGATACTGCAAATAAAACGATGGTTTGGAGTAATCTTTGTCCTGATTTTAATTCTGTATTTGTACTTATTTTATATGGTATGGGATAGAACTTGGGGAGGATTTTCGCAAATTTATAATGCCGTTATTGCACAGATGAATCAGTATTATCAGCTACAGCTGGGAATTATTCCAATTCAATATGCGATGTCTTCGGATGTTCTTTGGGCTTTGGGAATGGTTTCATTTCTTCCATCGGGAATTTTAGCGGTTGGAACAATGAAGAAAAGCAGACCGGCGCTAATTTTTGTATTAGAGGCAGTTCCAGTAGTATTGGCATTGCTTTTAGGACTTGTTGTACCGCTTCTTCCATCTATGGCAATGGCATTTTCTCTATTTGGAAGTCTATGGCTTTCTGGTTTGCGAAAGCGAAGAAAGAAAAAAGATATTCAACTTGGGATGACTCAAGAAGCAACAAAACGAATTTTGAATCAGACAAGTATGCTCTTTCTTGCTGTATTTGTAATCGCATCTGTTTTTGCAATATTGTTTGGAAACCGTGTTTTGGAACCAAAACTAAGACAACTGGATGATGTGAGGGTGGAGATTCAAAATTCAAGTATGGAGGATCTTTGGGTTGAATGGACGGAAGCGTTAACAAGTCGATTAGAATGGCTGCTTCCAGGAGATCTGGTGCAGTCGGGTGGCATTAGCGGTGGAAAGATGGGAAAGATTGAAGCATGGAATAATACAAATGCTGTGCATTTGCGTGTTTATTCAGATACTGCAAGTACAAGCCGTCTCTACCTAAAAGCCTATGTCGGTTCTTATTATGAGGACAATGAGTGGCGTCCATTGGATTCCTATCCAGATTTACCAGGGTTGGAGATTCAGTCAATGGGATGGGATTCCTTAGAGAGAAATGCTTCAGCGAATAGCAATATTATTGTAGATAATGTAGGCGCCAGTTCCCTGTATAGTTATGTGCCATATTATTCCGATGTAACGAAATTTCAGCAGGATATTATGGATGCAACAATACGAAAACAGGGGCGCAGAAGCCGTACGTATTCTGTAAGAATGTTTGACATGGATGAGATGATTTTCCGATCAGAATTTACTTCTAAGCAGCGTCCAGACTGGTATGAACAATATGAAGAATGGGTGTATCGTCAATACTTACAGCTTCCAGAAGAGGGAATCGAGCGAATGATTGCAGATTATCAAGTATCGTCGCCATATTCCGCAGATCTGCGTACAGTGGAATATGTAAGAGAAATTTTAAATCGTCATGCAACCTACTCTACGAATCCAGGAATAACGCCAGATGGAGAAGATTTTAATGAGTATTTTTTGTATGAACAGCAAAAGGGACTTTGTATGCATTTTGCTTCAGCAGGCACAATTCTTTTTCGTATCCTTGGAGTTCCTGCCCGTTATGTAGAAGGATATATTGTCCCACATTTAGCGGCGGGAAGAATGAATGAAGTGTTGGATAGCCATGCCCATGCATGGGTGGAAATCTGGAAAGGCGAATTAGGATGGGTTCCAGTAGAAGTGACACCTGGATATGAGATAGATACAGAAATTGTTCCAGCAGAGCAGGCAGTGATCGAAGAAAAAGAGGAGACGAGCGAAGAAACAACCGAAACAGCCACTTCCCAAGAAGAAGAGACGAGCGTGGAAGAAACAAGTACGGTGCAAAACCAGCCAGAAAACAATGCAAATCAATTCAGGCTAGAAGTATGGAAGTTCATTCCGATGATAGGTTTCATCGCAGTGTTTGGCATTGTCATGGCTGTAATTCGAATCTGGAGATATCAAAAGATGAGGCGGACATTTGTTGGAGAAAAGAGAAAAGCAGTTGCTGCAATTGCGTCTGCGACACGAAAAATCCAACAAGTAAGTGGTCAAACCTGGAACGATTGCAAAATAGAAGAAATGGACATAAAATGGTTGGAACAATTGGCATTGAAAGCACGTTTTAGTCAGCATCCGATTGATCGTAAGGAAGTGCAGAGAGCAGCCGATTTATATTGGAATTTAGCAGATCGTATTTTTGAGCGATCCAGTCTATGGATGAAATTTAAAATAAAATGGATTTACTGTTTCAAGTAATTATTTCTAGCAGTACTTTATTTGTATTTTACAAATAAAGTACTGCTAGTTATTTTATTATATCGTTTTGTAGAAAAAATGGATAGAAGGATAATTAGATTTTCTATAAAAATAGAAATGAATTTGATCTATAAAAATTACGGATAATTTGGAAGCATAATTTCCACAGTAAATAAACAATCCGTATATTGATAATGCCAAGTACCGTTATTTCTTTTGATTACTTCCTCTATACTTGTAAGACCAATACCGTGCTGCAAAAACTCAGTGGACTGTTTCGTAGAAAGCAATTTTCCATCTTTTTCTTTAATTTCTCCATTAAAATAATTCTCACAAATAATACAAAGATAAGAATCCAATTGAGTAATAGAAAGTGTAATCTTCCTTTTTTCTACAGGCAACTTTTTCGATGCAGTAATTGCGTTATCCAATATATTACCAAATAAAGCAACCAAATCTAAATCCGTTAATGTAAAAATTTTTTCAAATTCGATATGAACATCAAATTGAATATTATGTCTTTGGCAAACGTCCTGTTTTGTATTTAAAATGGCAGAAATTGTGTGATTGCCCGTTATAATTACTTGGAGAGGATTGACGGTTTTCTCTGAAATTTCAGAAATAAAGGAAGAGGCAGAAGCTTGATCTCCATTTATTAAATACTGTTGTAAAATTGCTAAATAATTTTTAAAATCATGGCGTAATTTTGCAAGCCTCGATAGAGAATCCGAAATGGTATCATAGTAGTTGCGCTCCAACTCTCGTTTGCGAAGCTGTTGTTCCAGCAAGGACTGGTTTTGGAGTGTTAATACAATTTTGTTTACAATCCAAAGCATAACGAGCAAAATGGATACAATAAAAATGACAGAAATCGTAATTAGATCATCAATACTAATCTTCTGTGTTCCATATAAAAACATATAAGTTAATACAAGAACCGACGTTGCAATAACCCCTAATACCGTGTAAGTGATGGGATCGTAGCGATTCCTTTGACGAAGCTGTTTTAATCTTGCCCGACTCAGCCATAAAATAAGAGAAATACTGGCAACACAGGAAACTAAAATATCTTTTAAAGAATAATAAGTAAGATTGCGAAACACAATATTTTGATAAAAGCTAGGTAAACTCATATGATGAAAATCTACAAAAAATAATATAATTACTATTAAAAAGGATAAAATATAATGAGAAATGATAAATTGAATGCTAATCCAAAGAGATTGCTTTAAATTGTATTTCCAAATAAATTGAATATAAAAAGTAGAAACAGCAATTAGAAAAAGCGTTCCGATTGGAAAAGCACGTAGTGTGCTAAATTGATAGAATAAAATAACGACCTGAAAAAATAAAAAAGAAGTTTTAAAATAACTTTTCGTCATTTTGGAATCGATAAATAGTATAAAAGTAAAAAAATATAATTCGTCAGCACAAATTCGGAAAATTAAATTTAAATAATTCATAGCTACCTCCCATTATTTTCCATATTATCATATTTCTGGTAAAATAGCATTACTTTTTTGTAAATAATCCTCGATTTATTGAGGATTAAAGTTGGAAATTATAAGCTGAGAAAAACGAATAGAAAGGGAGAATAAAAATGAATTTTGTCAGCTTAACAGAAAACGAAATGCAGAAAATCCATGGAGGAGTTTATGATGTTCAGATTCGCCAATTTGATCGACTTTTGATGTGGCTGTTGACGGGATATTGGATGGAATAATGGTTCCGCTTATTCGACAGCGTCGGCGCACCGATTGTGGAGTGGCTTGTCTCTTAATGGTTTTAAATTTTTATCATTGTATTACTTCTTATGAATCTCTTTGCCATATGGCAGGAGTGGATGAAGAGAAGGGTACGAGTTTGGCGAAGATGGTGGAGACAATCGAACGATTTGGGTTTGTGGCGAAGGCAGTAAGGGGAGGACGGGAAGCTTTTTTTGAAAACTACGTTTTGCCATGTATTGCGTTAGTTCAATTACAGACGGGAGCCATGCATTATGTTGTAGTTTATGAGCGTTCCAGAGAACGAGTTATAATTGCCGATCCAGCGGTTGGTATAATAAAGCTGCGGCCAGAAGAATTTTTGGATGGAAAGAAACGAAGATGGTTTGCTGCACGGTATCATTGGACGGGAATTTTAATTTTTATGAAGAAGAAGGTAAGTGGGGAACAATTTAGCATAGAAGAACGATATGGGGAGACTTCGATATAATGATTGAGAAGGTTTTTATAAAAAAGGGATTGGGGAGTGAAAGATTGGATGAACTCAAGAAATTTCTGTTTATATAGAAAAATATGAGAGATTGAAAGAGCAGAAAGGCTAAGCAAGTTAGCTTTTCTGCTTTTTTGAGAAATAAGAAAGAAGGAGGAAACAATGGCGATGGAAAGGGAAAAGTTGGAAGTGGAATTAAAACAAGCCAGGGAAAGAATCCAAGAATTAGAAGAACTATTGGAAGAGGTAGAAGCACAGTTGGAGGAGAGTGGGGCAGAAATCGAGCGATTAAAAGGCGAAAATGAGTGGATGCATGACACAATTTGGGACTTAATGCGTAAATTGAGGCAAAGACCAATGCAAAAAGATGGGGAAAATTAGAAAAAGGACTAGACGAAACACAGATTTTGTGAGAAAATAGAAACAGGCATGATAAGATTTTCACAGTCTTATCATAGTCGGGGATTCTGTTTGAAGTTCTCCGAAGATTTCATTGAACCGAAAGGAGTTTTAAAATGATTTATTCACGCGAAGTAGAAGAAATGTGCACAGTTGCACAGGGTGTTGCTCATGGTGCTGCTCCAATTCCAGAAGAAGCAAAGTGGGTAAAAGCAAAAGATGTATCCGATATCTCTGGTCTTACACATGGTGTAGGCTGGTGTGCTCCACAACAGGGTGCATGTAAATTAACATTAAATGTGAAAGAAGGAATTATCCAAGAAGCATTGGTAGAGACAATTGGATGTTCTGGTATGACTCATTCTGCTGCTATGGCATCTGAGATTCTGCCAGGAAGAACTGTATTAGAAGCTTTAAACACAGACTTAGTATGTGATGCAATCAATACAGCAATGAGAGAGTTATTTTTACAGATTGTTTATGGTCGTTCTCAGTCTGCATTTTCTGAAGAAGGTCTCCCTGTTGGTGCTGGTTTGGAAGATTTAGGTAAGGGTCTTCGTTCTCAGGTTGGTACAATGTACGGTACATTGAAGAAAGGTCCTCGTTACCTTGAAATGGCAGAAGGCTATGTAACAGGAATCGCTTTAGATGCAGATGATCAAATTATTGGATATCAGTTTGTATCTTTGGGCAAGATGACAGATTTCATTAAGAAGGGTGATGATCCAAATACTGCTTGGGAAAAGGCAAAAGGACAGTATGGCCGTGTTGCAGATGCAGTAAAGATTATCGATCCACGTCAGGAATAATCAGCGTAAAAATTGACTGTTGTACATAGTTAGAAATGAAGGAACGATTCAGAACCTCGAGAACAGAGTTTATTTGTTCAAGTTTTACAGCGTCGAAATCGAGGATTTTGTGTGCATTCGCTTCGCAAAAAGCGGGTAACTATGAGGGAACTGAACAGCCACGAAATAAATAAGGAGGATTTTTCTAAAATGGCTTTATTCGAATCATATGAAAGAAGAATTGATAAAATCAATGCTGTTTTAAATAGTTATGGAATTGCTTCTCTGGAAGAAGCAGAAAAGATTACAAAGGACGCTGGTTTAGATGTTTACGATCAGGTAAAGAAGATTCAGCCAATTTGTTTTGAAAATGCATGTTGGGCTTATACAGTAGGTGCAGCAATCGCAATTAAAAAAGGATGCAGAAAAGCAGCAGATGCAGCAGCAGCAATTGGAGAAGGATTACAGGCATTCTGTATTCCAGGTTCCGTTGCCGATCAACGTAAAGTTGGTTTAGGACATGGTAACTTAGGTAAGATGTTATTGGAAGAAGATACCGAATGTTTTGCTTTCTTAGCTGGACATGAATCTTTTGCAGCAGCAGAAGGTGCAATCGGTATTGCAGAGAAGGCAAACAAAGTTCGTAAAAAACCATTGCGTGTTATTTTAAACGGTCTTGGAAAAGATGCAGCACAGATCATTTCCAGAATCAATGGTTTCACTTATGTGGAGACAGAAATGGATTACTACACAGGTGAAGTAAAAGAAGTATTCCGTAAGTCTTATTCCGAAGGACTTCGTGCAAAAGTTAACTGCTATGGTGCAAATGATGTAACAGAAGGTGTTGCAATTATGCACAAAGAAGGCGTTGACGTTTCTATTACAGGTAACTCTACAAATCCAACAAGATTCCAGCATCCAGTAGCAGGTACTTATAAGAAAGAATGTATGGAACAAGGAAAGAAGTACTTCTCTGTAGCATCTGGCGGTGGTACAGGACGTACATTACATCCAGATAATATGGCAGCAGGTCCAGCTTCCTATGGTATGACAGATACAATGGGACGTATGCATTCTGATGCACAGTTCGCAGGTTCTTCTTCCGTACCAGCACATGTAGAAATGATGGGCTTAATCGGTATGGGTAACAACCCAATGGTTGGTGCTACCGTAGCCGTAGCAGTTGGAATTGAAGAAGCAGCTAAGGCTGGTAAGTTCTAATTGAAACCCTTTATTTACAAGGAAAAATGAAAATTGATTTATTTAAGGGACTGTTTGATGCAGTCCCTTTTGTAGTAGAAAAATAATTGATTTTGTAGTTTTGTTGTCCACATTTTAATGATGTGCCAAGCATGGTACGCATCACTGGTAAAAGTCCAGTCATGGGTATTTACCGCCAAGTGCAGCGAACTACAGGCTGGTATCAGTAATGGTATAAGTGTTTCATTCCTAAAAATAGTTATAAAAATATGTTGCTATTACACCAAAAACTTGGTATAATATTCTCAGCACTTTATAATTTCTATACAATTGTTGTATGTCAGTAGATAATCATAATATTCTATTTATAATATAGAAAAGTATATTTATGATATATTACGAATGATACAATAATGGAAAATAAAAAGTGAAGTTTTTGGGTAAATCTCAAAAATGTTCTCCAGCAGCAGATAAGAAGTCGCCGTATTCTATTTGTTGTACTGATGTTCCCAACAACGCAAAACTTACAACTGACGAAATGGATATTTAATCCAAAACATGTAACAAATTGTTCTGAGCAGCAGTGAGCTCAGCATAATCTTTTCATTGCAAAAAATATAAAAAGAAAAAGGCAAGAAAAGCAAGCAAAACATATCGCGTTCAAAGAAAAAGAAAAGTAAAATTGCTTTTTCTGGTGCGATGACTCTAGTATCCAGAGTCAAAAGAATCTATTAGAATATCCCATAAGTATTCCAAATGAACAAAAGATTCTGAAGCTGCACTGATCGTGAGATCAGTGCAGCTTCTCTATTATGACTGTGATATGGTGTTTTTGCTGAGAAAGGAGATTTTTGTCATGAGAATTGATAGAGTGGAGAATATGGCTGGTGGAGAAGGTCATGTCCTTATTAAACACTTATTGGAAGAAAAGGAACTACATGGAAATAATCGTCTATTTGCAGAAGTAACATTGGAACCAGGATGTACATTAGGTTATCATGAGCATCATGGAGAAAGCGAAACGTATTATATTATTTCTGGTACTGGTGAATATAATGACAATGGAACGAAGCGTCCAGTAAAGGTAGGAGACATTACTTATACGCCAGATGGATATGGACATGGATTGGATAATACAAGTGATCAAGATTTAGTGTTTATTGCATTGATTGTTCCAGATTGAAAGAATGAAGGTTATTTACGTTTGAGTATGGGGGCTGTTGGAACAGCCCCATCATTTATATTATATATCAATAAAGATTTAAGGGAGACTTTCAAATGAATCTTACATCGGAGATTCCATTATTTCATAATATTGGGCAGAATGGTATTGAGCAAATGCTGCGATGTTCAGGAGCACGGATAAAGGAATTTAAGGAAGAACAAGCAATATTTTCAGAAGAAGATGCACCTACTTATCTTTATATTCTGCTGAAAGGAAAGGTGATGATTACAAAAACACATCCATCAGGACGAAGAAGTTTGTTTTTTGAAATAAGGGAAAATGAAATATTTGGAGGACTTTTTCCAAATCGAAGTGAAGAGAGCAATTGGTATGATGCGATTGCAGCTGTAAAATGTGAGGTATTGGCAATGCCATGGAAGTTTCTCTTCAATATTTGTCATAATAGTTGTGAACATCATAGAATTCTTTTAAGAAATTTGCTGGAATTACAAACTCAGAAATCATTATTTTTAATGCGAAAATTGCATGTATTATCTGCTGGTACATTGGAAGAAAAAATAGCTTTGTATTTATTGGAAATGGCCGATCAGTCGGGATGCGTAAATGTGGATACGAAACGAGAAGAAATGGCAGAATTTTTCGGTGTAACGAGACCGTCATTTTCTCGTTCTCTTATGAAACTCCAGAGAGAAGGGATAATTCAAGTGAGAAAGAAGCAAATTTTGATTAAAAATAAAAAACAGCTGGAGATAATTTACTTTCAACAAAATAAATAAAGTAAATTCAGTTAAAAAATTGGCAATAAAGAGGTATATATGAAAGAGCAAAAAGAAAAAAGTATTATATGGATCATTGTTTCGTATTCTGTGCCAGCTGCAATGACACTTTTTGTTACAGCACTGTATAATATTGTAGATCGTATTTTTATTGGAAATTGTAGTGGTAATGTGGCATTAGCGGCGCTTTCCATTTGTTATCCATTGTCATTTCTAGTAGCAGCAGCTGGTTTATTTTGTAACGGTGGAGGGAGGACAATTTTTGAAGCCTACTTAAAAAAGGGAAAAGAATGGAAGGCGAATCATACATTTGGAATGTCATTGTTGATGACTGCGGCATCGGAAATATTTTTAACCATTTTTTTATTTGTATTTATGGAAGAGTGGTTAACTTTATTTGGAGTCACAGAATCAACTTATGTGTATGCAAAAGAATATTTTGAGATTATGGCACTTGGATGTGTGGCACAAGGGGTGACATTAGTTCTCTGTGATTTTATTCGTATCGGAGGAAAGATAAGAGAAGAAATTCTGATTTTGGCGTTGGGAGCGGTTAGCAATATTGTTTTAGACTGGATATTTGTTGTTGAATTGAAACAAGGAGTCAAAGGGGCTGCGATTGCAAGCGTAATGGCTCAAATGATTTCTGCATTAGCAGCAAGCGGTTATATTATGAGTAAAAAAAGCCCAATTAAAATTGCAAAAAAATTTTTTATCATTGATGATCGTCTCTGTACCCGTATTGTAAAGGGAGGATTCATTGCAGGATTGATCCAACTATTGCTTGGAGTTGTAGTAATTGTTTATAATCGAACATTAAATCAATGGGGACAAACGACAGCAATTAGTGTATATAGTGTTACTGCCAGTCTCTTAATGTTTTTTATGATGCTGGCGGGAGGAATTGGGCAAGGAATTCGCCCAATTTTATCCAAATATTATGAAGATGGAAAAGAAAAGCAGTTTTTACATACGATGGGTATGGCGATTGGATTTTCTCTATTACTGACAGGATTATTATGGGTATTAGTAGAACTATTTCCAGAGCAGATTTTAAAGATATTTGGAGCGGATGCAGCTATGATGACAATTGGAGTGTCTGCCATTCGTCAAAACTTTATCATTGCTCCTGCGGTTAGCGTTATTCTAATCAGTATTTCTTATTTCCAGGCAATCCAAAAAGAAAAAATTGCAATTCTGCTGTCCTTTCTATGGCAGATTGCAGTACTTGTTCCGTTCATTTATTTGTTGCCAATGAAAAGAGGTTTGATGGGAATTTTTCTTGCTCGTCCAATTTGTGAAGGAATCATGGCAATTGTTGCAATTATTTGTATTCAACAGAGCTATTTTAACAAAAAGAAAAAAATAGCGCAAATAAAATAATATAACAAAAATATTAGAAAAAGACAGGACTTTGAAAGAAAAAATTGACAATTATGTAAATGTCAATTAGAACAATTCATTTCCTGTCTTTAAAATTATACATAAATTTTGAAAATAATACTGGAAAAAGAAACACTTTTATGGTACAATGCTTTAAAGCGGTAAAATAAAAAAGAAAAAGGATGAAAAAATTTCATCACAGGAGGGATAAAAAATGTTGATTAAACTTCTTTTTTTAGGTGTGTTTTTTGGTATTATGATCGCAGTTGGATTTTATTGCCGTAAACATACTACCGATGTAAGAGGCTTTGTACTAGGAGGACGTTCGGTAGGACCTTGGTTGACTGCATTTGCCTATGGTACTTCTTATTTTTCAGCAGTTATTTTTGTAGGATATGCGGGGCAATTTGGATGGAAATATGGAATTGCATCTACTTGGATTGGAATTGGCAATGCATTTCTTGGTTCTCTTTTAGCTTGGGTTGTTTTAGGACGCCGTACCCGTATTATGACACAGCACTTGAATTCGGCAACTATGCCAGAATTTTTCGGTTCAAGATTTAACAGTAATGCATTGAAAATCGGTTCGTCGGTTATTACATTTGTTTTTCTGATTCCATATACAGCATCGCTTTATAATGGTCTTTCGAGATTATTTGGTATGGCTTTTCATATTGATTATACGATTTGTATTGTAATTATGGCAGTACTGACTGGAATTTATGTCATTGCCGGTGGATATATGGCAACGGCAATTAACGATTTTATTCAGGGGATAATTATGTTGGTTGGTATTGTTGTTATTATTGGAGCAGTACTGGCAAGTAAGGGCGGATTTATGGAAGCTTTGAATGGCCTTGCTGCGGTAAATGATCCAACGGTCTCTTCTGCTCCAGGTGCATTTGCTTCTTTTTTTGGACCAGATCCATGGAATTTGCTGGGTGTTATTATTCTGACTTCACTTGGAACATGGGGACTTCCGCAAATGGTGCAGAAGTTTTATGCAATTAATAATGAAAAAAGTATTAATACTGGTACTGTAATTTCTACAATATTTGCGTTAATTGTAGCAGGAGGATGTTATTTCCTTGGCGGATTTGGACGTTTATTTTCTGATAAGATTAATTTAGCAGTTGGGGGGTATGATTCCATTATTCCTACTATGCTTGAAGATTTATCTCCAGTAGTGATTGCATTAACTGTAATTTTAGTCTTATCTGCTTCAATGTCCACATTATCTTCCCTTGTTATGGCTTCTAGTTCTACGTTAACGATTGACTTTTTAAAGGGAACAATTATGAAAGATATGAATGATAAGAAGCAAGTATTTATCATTCGCTGCTTAATTGTAGTATTTATTGCAATCTCGGCGGTAATTGCAGTTATTCAGTATAAGCAAAATGTATCGTTTATTGCACAATTAATGGGAATTTCTTGGGGAGCATTGGCAGGAGCGTTTTTAGCACCGTTTTTGTATGGTTTGTATTGGAAGAAAACAACAACAGCTGCTTGTTGGGCAAGTTTTATATTTGGAGTTGGAGTGATGGTGCTTAATATGGCATTTCGCTCTTATTTTCCAGCTTTCTTGCAATCTTCCATTACTGCTGGAGCATTTGCAATGTTAGCAGGTTTGGTTATTGTACCAGTTGTAAGTTTCATTACTCCAAAGTTGGAGAAAAATTTTGTGGAGAGAGCATTTTCCTGCTATGAGAAAAAAGTAGAAGTAGTACAGAAAAAGACGTTGGGAGACTAAGAAAGAGTTTCAATATTCCTAATCTTTCTCTGATACGGGCAGTTTCTATTTCCTGCTTTATGGGATTGGAAACTGCCTGTTTTATGTCTAAATCTCGATAATTGTTCTCTGAGCTTGTTTTTTTGGAACGATTATATTATAATACTGAACGGGAATGATATACTGCAAATGCATATACAGGTGTTTGTAAAAATATAGAGTACGGATTCGGCATTGCCGAAGAGAGGAGACAATATGTTGGAATTACGCAATATTTCATTTGATGTAGCAGATAATAAAAAGAAAGTTGGCATTCTAAAGAATGTGAGCCTTACATTGGAAGATAATAAGTTTATTGTTGTAACAGGACCGAATGGAGGAGGAAAATCAACGCTTGCTAAAATTATTGCAGGAATTGAAAAACCAACGGCTGGTCAGATTTTATGGAATGGTGAAGATATTACACAGCGGTCCGTAACCGAACGAGCAAATTTGGGAATTAGCTATGCATTTCAACAACCAGTTCGATTTAAAGGAATTACGGTCTACGATTTAATTCAGCTAGCAACAGGACGTCAAATTTCAAGGGAAGAAGCTTGTCAGTATTTGTCGGAGGTAGGACTTTGTGCAAGAGATTATATTAAACGAGAGGTAAATGCAAGTCTTTCAGGTGGAGAGTTAAAGCGAATTGAAATTGCTACCGTTATGGCAAGAAATACAAAAATGACAATTTTTGATGAGCCGGAAGCTGGAATTGATCTTTGGAGCTTCCAAAAATTAATCGGAGTATTTGAAAAAATGCATGAGAGTGTTCATGGTTCTATTCTGATTATTTCTCATCAAGAGCGTATTTTAAATATTGCAGATGAAATTATTATGATTGCAGATGGTCAGGTTGTGTCAAAAGGAACGAAGGAACAGATATTGCCTGAGATTTTCAAAGCAACGAAAGGTTGTGGCTGTAAATATTATAATCAGGAATAATAAAAAACCAGAGCAAAAGTTGAGGAGGCAAGTTATGGATCAAATTCGATTACATCTATTAGAAGAGGTGGCAGGGCTGCATGAAATTCCTGCTGGAGCTTATAATATAAGAGAAAATGGAAAGAGTATTGGCAGAAGTTCCACAGATGAGATTGAAATTGTACCAAAGGAAGATGGGACAGGATTGGACATTTTTATTAAACCAGGTACGAAAAAGAAGAGTGTACACATTCCAGTTATTATTAGTCAGTCAGGATTAACAGAAGTGGTGTACAATGATTTTCATATTGGTGAGGATGCAGATGTAACAATTATTGCTGGATGTGGAATTCATAATGGAGGGGATGCTGCCAGCCGTCATGATGGAATTCATCGTTTCTTTATTGAGAAAAATGCGAGGGTTAAGTATGTAGAAAAACACTATGGATCGGGCGATGGCAATGGAGAACGAATCATGAATCCAGAAACAGAAATAGAAATGGCAGAAAATTCCTATATGGAGATGGAAACCGTACAAATTAAAGGGGTGGACTCTACAATCCGTAAAACGAATGCTTCATTAGAAGCAGGAGCAAAACTTGTAGTCATGGAACGTTTAATGACACATGGAAAACAAAGGGCAGAAAGTTACTTCGATGTAGAATTAAATGGAGAAGATTGTGGAGCAAATATTGTTTCACGGTCAGTAGCTAAGAATACTTCCTATCAAAAATTTGTATCTTGTCTAGTTGGAAATGCAAAATGCAATGGGCATACGGAATGTGATGCAATTATTATGGATCATGCCAATATTAGCGCAGTTCCTCAGTTGGAGGCAAATCATGTCGAAGCGGCATTGATTCACGAGGCAGCAATTGGAAAAATTGCGGGGGAACAGATTACAAAATTGATGACATTAGGACTAACAGAAGCAGAGGCAGAGGAAAAAATTGTAGACGGATTTTTAAGATAATCCGACGTTAGTTGTAACAGTTGGCTCATTTATGTAGGGGTCAACTGTTTTTTCGGTTGCGATTCACAAATGAAGATGATATAATAAACGACACATATCACTTCCGCAAAATGAAATACAAATATAGGGATAATGTGATAGAAAATGGAGCGATGGAAAGAAAGTTTCGCTTACCCATGAATTTATGCCACATTCAGTATGGTATTAGGAGGTAACAATGAAGAAATTAGAAATATTTGGAAAAATTATGGTTCCAGTTTTGTTGGTTGCTTTAATTGGACTTATGGTTGTAAAAGGGAAAGAACAGAGGGAGCAGCAGCAAGTACTGGAAGAACAAGCAAATTATATTACGAATATAAAAAGAACAATGACCCAGAAAGAAGAAGAACTCCAAGAATTAAAAGAAAAAAGGGAAATTGAACGAAATACAAAAGTAAGTATTACCTTATGTATCGATCAGATGGAGTCAGAGCTATATAGTGAAATAAAGCCGCTTTTTGAGGATTATGGATGGAAAGGTACATTTGTAATTCAGAATGGCGCATTACCAGGGAGCGAAAATAGCATTACAAAAACACAATACAATGAATTATTGGACGATGGATGGGATGTTGCGATTGGAAATTGGGATGATTTGGACTTAAATCGGGAAGAAGATCGACAAATTTGGATAGAACGTTTGGATGAATTAATTGAAAAAATGGAGACAGAAAAACTTTCCATCCCAAAAAGCTATTATTTTGAAAGAAATGCCTATGCAGAAGAATGTGAAGAAATTTTAAAAGAGAGAGGATTTCAACTAATTTGTCATTTTGGAGAGGCTGGATCTTTTTATGGATTAAATTGGAATGAAGAATGGAATCCGATTGGAGTGAAACAAATTTCACAGACAAGTTTGGACTTAGAAGAGATAATGAAAGATTTGGAAGAACATAGAGCAGCAATTGTGCTTTCCACAAGATACATCGGTACATTAGAAGATACAAACTTAGATTGTTCCATTTCTGCTTATCGTACGCTTCTGGATGAGATTCAAGAATTACAAGAGAGTGAGCGTGTTGAAGTTCTTACATTGTCAAAATTATATGAGACAAGATTACAAACTTATATGGATGCAAACCAAGAAGACGACTCTTATATTGAAGAGTTAGAACAAAAGGAAGAAGAATTGCAAGAACTGAAAGAGGAATGGGATGTAATTTTTAAAGAAAAAAATTCTGCAAATGACGAGGAAGAAGAAACGGAAAATGTCACAACAGCATTGACAACAGAAGAAGAAAAAACGAAAGAAGAAAGTACGGAAGAAGAAACAACATCAAAGGAAAAGTTGAATGCTGATTTCTCGGCAAAAGATTAAATATTACATAAAAAATCACAAGTTGCATTTGGCTTATTGTGAGACATAAAAAGAAGCTCCGACGGAGTTTCTTTTTATTTTTGAAGTGAAATGTCCTTATCCATTTTGTCAAAGAAACTTGATTTTATTTATATCATATTGTATAATTATAACAGAAAATTTTGTAAATATTTAAAAATAAAGGAGGATATCGAATGATAAAAGGTAATGTAGATTTATTAAAAGAAATATTGGATAAGAGCCAGTACACAGTTGCAATCTGTGGCTCAGGAATGCTGGCAGAGATGGGATTTATTACTGTAAAAACTCCAGAGCGAGCTTATGAAATTGAAAAAAAGTATGGTGTCTCACCAGAATATCTCTTCACTAGTGTGTATTATAATACACGATCGGATAAGTTTTTTGAATTTTACAAGAATGAAATGTTAAATATTAACCTAGAGCCAACACCATCTTCTTATATACTGGCTGCAATGGAACGGGCAGGAAAATTACAATGCGTGATTACGAGTAATATCTATGAGAATCCTCAAAAAGCTGGATGCCACAATGTAATTAATTTACATGGAAGTGTTTATCAGAATAAATGTCCAAAATGTGGAAGAATGTATTCGCTGGATTATATCAAGTCCTCAAAGCGAGTTCCTCTATGTGAAACTTGTAATACAATGATTCGTCCGCTTGTGTCATTATTTGGTGAGACATTGGATAGTCAGTTAATGACACGTACAACCCAAGAAATTGAAAAAGCAGATGTATTATTAGTTTTAGGAACGACGCTGGATTCAGAAGTATTTTCCAATTATATAAAATATTTTAATGGAAGCCGTATTGTTATTATTCATAAAAATTCCCATTATTCCGATGAGAAAGCGGATATTGTATTTTGTGATGAACCAAAAAATATTTTAACTCAGTTGGGATATTAAACCTGGAAAGAAGCGATATATGTTAAAAAAAATTGTAGGAATCATTGCATGGTTTAGTATTTGGATGTTTTGTTTCAATATGTCTGCACAGGAAGCCCAGGCAGGAAGTGTTATTATTTGTGTCGAACAGCCCATGACTCGAAGTGTTCCAAGTCCTTTGCTAGAAAAGGCAGAAGTAATCATGGAATTACATACAGATACGAATGAGATATCTGTAAGAAGTAGCGGTGGAAAACAAGTATTAATGGAGTTAACCGTTCAACAGCGATCCACAGAAAGTTTGATCCAGGAACTGGAAACATATCCAGAGGTTGTTTTTGTAGAAGAAAATCGGGAAATCTATGCCCAAGATATATCCAATTATCCAGATTTTTCTAATTATCAATGGGCCTGCCAGAATCAGGGACAACAAAATGGCAGTGTAGGAGTTGATATTGGATATGAACAATGGAACAAGAGCAGCATGGAGGAAGATGCAGTAGTAGTTGCCGTATTGGATACAGGAATTGACTACACACATCCTGATTTAGAAAATAAGATGTGGCGTAAGAGTGCAAATCCAAATTGGGCAAGTCTCCCAGGAGGGGAGTATGGATGGAATACTTGTAAAGTGGATACAAAGGGAAATCCATATTTGGAAACCGAGATTATGGATGACAATTGGCATGGAACGCATTGTAGTGGTACGATTGCCGCTGCGTGGGACCAGCATGGAATTAGCGGTATTGCGAAAAATGTAGAATTGATGGGGGTTAAAATTTTAAATGATCAAAACAAAGGAAAGCTTTCTGATGCAATTCGTGCATATGATTATTTGAGACAGGCATGCAGCTTAGGAGTAAATCTAAAAGTAATTAATAATTCTTGGGGAGATGATGTACCAAGTCAGTCAATTGACTATGCAGTAAAGGAGTTAGGAAGACTTGGCGTTGTCTCTGTGTTTGCAGCTGGGAATGACGGAAAAAACTTAGATAAAGAGTCGGATATGACCATTGCGATGAGAGATAATCCCTATGCTCTTATTGTGAATGCCATGACTCCAGATGGTACAATGGCGAGCTTTTCAAATTATAGTGCAGTTTATACCGATGTTGCAGCTCCTGGGACGGGTATATTGTCTACAGTTCCGTTAAATAAATCGCAGTATCTAGCTGAATTGGCAAAGGAGAATCTGTTTTATCGGGATTTTGATACCGATCTAAGTAGTTTTTCGTTCTTATCGGATGGAGAAATTGTTGGAAATAGGACGACAGATGTCAATTTTAATGGAAATTATAGTATGCAGCTTCCGATGAAGGAAAACGAAGCTGTTTTTTATACAGAGGCAGTGGAATTAAAGCAATCCGATGTTCCAGTATATCTATCCATGCATTTGTTATCTGATACACAAGAGGATGTTTATGTAAAGCTATGGGTGAAGAATAAAAATGGGGATTGGATTCCAGTTAGTGAGTTATTTTCTGATGCAGTGATTCGTTTTGGAGTGTGGGGAAAGGTGTCACAAGCACTTCCAGAAGAGACGGATTATAATAAGTTCCAGTTAAAAATGGAGTTTCATACTTATGCTGATTCTCATCCAGAAAACATTTTTCTAGATGCAATTGGGATCGGTACGGAATGTTATCCATATGATTATGCAGATGGAACTTCTATGGCGGCACCCGTTGTAACGGCGCAGGCTGCAATTTTATCTCAAATATATGAGGAAGAAGCAGATTGTTTAGTTGCCAGAGTGATTGGAAGCACAGTTATGACTGATGCGCTGGATAATAAAAATTGTTCCAATGGATTTGTGAATATGTCCAATGTAAATAATCCACGTCCAATTATAAAAAAAGCAGAGCAGACACAGGAGGAATATTTGGAAGTAGATGGATATTTTTGGGAAATGAGTGGAACAATCACAATGGATGGTAGTCCGCTTGAAGTTCTCTGGTGGAGTAAACATTCCATTATTGTACGGCTGCCGCAAAATATAAAAAAACATTTGGCAAACATCATTATAGCATTGGGGGAAGACAGAGAAGCAGAAGTATCTGTTTTAGTAGAGACGGAGAAAAAAATTCCTGAATTGAGTTATCGTACACATGTACAGAATATTGGATGGCAGCCATGGGTAGAAGATGGAGGGATGGCAGGTACGACTGGAAAATCTCTTCGTGTGGAAGCAATAGAAATACTTGCCGCAAATCTTCCAGAAGAGAGCAGTATTGTTTATCGTACGCATGTGCAAAATATTGGATGGCAGCCATGGGTAGAGAATGGGGCGATGGCAGGTACAAAGGGACGATCTCTTCGTGTGGAAGCAGTGGAAATTAAGTTAACAGGGGAGTTAGAAAAACAATATAATATTGTTTATCGTACGCATGTGCAAAATATTGGATGGCAGCCATGGGTAGAGAATGGAGCAATGGCAGGTACAAAAGGACGTTCTCTTCGTGTGGAGGCAGTACAGATTAAACTTGAAAAAAAATAAGAAATAGCTGTTGTACTAAGTTGAATTATTACATTAATCTGACTTTGTTCAACAGCTATTTTTCTTCTTGCATCATACATAAAAAGATAAAAAAATTTTATACTATATTTCGTATATAAAACTAAATACAGAGGTAAAAATTGGAGGTAGAAAAATGCCAAAAGATTTTGATTTGTTGGATATGGATTATGTAAACACTGCTTCTACAACAGATTGTACAGGACTGATTCCAGCTGCACCAGTATCCAAAGCGGAAATGGAAGCTTATGAAGAACTCTATCCTTACTTGCCTAGTGCAGTGACCAAAGAGAAAATGAAGAAACAAGTCAAAAGGAAAACACAAAACGAAGAAAAAATAGAGTAATGATTGACTATTTTATCAAAAAAGAGTAATCTGAATGTAAGAAGTCGTTTTGACAGGTGGTATTGCGACCAAACTGTATGGGGAACGTCGGAAAATAAAGTTTGCATATAAGATAATAGTAGTTAGAAAAATATTTCATCCAATATCGGATGAAATGGCTGTATTTTCCGATATCCCCATGGGGGTTGAAGCAAGCTTGCCTGCTTTATGAAAAAAACAGATTGGAAGTGGTAGTATGAATAAGGAACAAAACGGATATGAATCATTAGAAAAAATTAAAGAACAAACTTGTCAGGTGCTAGAAGAATTATTGGAAGTGGCAAATCTGGAAGAGGGGGATATTGTAGTGGTAGGATGTTCTTCCAGTGAAGTACAAAATGAAAGGATTGGTTCCCATTCCAGTGCAGAGATTGGAGCAGCTATTTTTGAACAGTTACATAAACGGTTGAAAGAAAAGGGGCTTTATCTTGCTGCTCAATGCTGTGAGCATTTAAACCGTGCACTTGTAATAGAAAAAGAAGCTGCATGTAAATATGGATATGAAAGAGTAAATGTGGTGCCTCAGTTAAAAGCAGGCGGATCATTTGGAACGGCGGCATATGCAGGATTGGAACATCCAGTTATGGTGGAAGAAGTAAGAGCAAGAGCTGGAATTGATATTGGAGATACTTTGATTGGAATGCATTTGATTCCAGTTGCTGTTCCAGTACGTACAAAGACAAAGATGATCGGAAAGGCTCATGTAGTTTGTGCAAGGACAAGGGCGAAATTTATCGGAGGAGAACGTGCAAAGTATAATCACGATTGTATGTGATAAACAAAAAATACTTAGCGCAGTAAAATGAATTTAGATTCGGTTAATTCCTATGTCCTCTTGTCAATTAGGGGGAGTTTATGATATGATAAAAAAGCACTAGGAGGTAGTTATGGAAAAAAGAGAGTTAGAGAAGAAAGATAGGGAAGAGATGGAAACGAAAGAATCAGTATCAAAAAATTTTATTGAACAGATTATTGAAAAAGATTTGGCAGAGGGAGTTTACGATCATGTACAGACTCGTTTTCCTCCAGAACCAAATGGATATTTGCATATAGGACATGCCAAAGCGATTTTATTAAACTATGGATTGGCACAAAAATACAATGGAAAGTTCAATATGCGTTTTGATGATACCAATCCGACAAAGGAAAAAATAGAGTATGTAGAATCAATCAAAGAAGATATTCAATGGCTTGGTGCAGATTGGGAAGACCGATTATTTTTTGCATCGGACTACTTTGAGCAAATGTATGAATATGCAGTATTTCTGATTAAAAAAGGAAAAGCATATGTATGTGATTTAACTGCGGATCAGATTCGAGAATATCGTGGAACATTAACAGAACCTGGTAAAGAAAGTCCTTATCGTAATCGTTCTGTGGAAGAAAATCTGAAATTGTTTGAAGAGATGAGAGAAGGAAAGTATGCGGATGGAGAAAAGGTGTTGCGTGCTAAAATTGATATGGCATCTCCAAATATGAATATGAGAGATCCTGTTATTTATCGTGTTGCACATATGACCCATCATAATACGGGAGATAAGTGGTGTATTTATCCAATGTATGACTTTGCTCATCCAATCGAAGATGCCATTGAACATATTACGCATTCGATTTGTACATTGGAGTTTGAAGATCATCGTCCTCTTTACGACTGGGTAGTGAGAGAATGTGAATTTGAAATGCCGCCAAAGCAGATTGAATTTGCAAAATTATATCTTACAAATGTAGTAACTGGAAAGCGCTACATCAAAAAGTTAGTGGAAGATGGTATCGTAGATGGTTGGGATGATCCACGTATGGTCACAATCAGTGGTTTAAGGAGACGTGGTTATACGCCAGAATCCATTAAAAATTTTGTAGAATTGTGTGGAGTATCGAAAGCGAATTCATCGGTAGATTATGCAATGTTGGAATACTGCATTCGTGAAGATTTGAAAATGAAAGTACCACGTCTGATGGCAGTGTTGGATCCAGTTAAGCTGGTCATTGATAATTATCCAGAAAATCAAATCGAATATCTGGATGCAAGCAATAATTTAGAAAATCCAGAATTAGGCACTCGTCAAATTCCATTTGGAAGAGAACTATACATCGAACGAGCAGATTTTATGGAGGAACCTCCAAGAAAGTATTTCCGTATGTTCCCTGGCAATGAAGTCCGTTTGATGAATGCATATTTTGTAAAATGTACTGGCTGTGTGAAAGATGAAAATGGTAATGTAGTGGAAGTACATGGAACCTATGATCCAGCAAGTAAGGGTGGAAACAGTCCAGATGGAAGAAAAGTAAAAGGTACGATTCATTGGGTAGCAGCCAATACGGCAGTCAAAGCAGAAGTAAGGCTGTATGAAAATATTGTGGATGAAGAAAAGGGAAAATTAAATGAAGATGGAACGTTAAATTTGAATCCAAACTCTTTAACTGTTTTGAAAAATTGTTATATGGAACCAGTGTTGAAAGAGGCAAAGGCAGATGATAAGTTCCAATTTGTGAGAAATGGCTACTTCTGTGTTGATCATAAAGATTCAAAGGAAGATGCTCTTGTATTTAACCGTATTGTATCCTTGAAGAGTAGTTTTAAAATTTAATCGCTTAACTTTTAACGATCAGTGGCTGTTGCAAACGAAGTCAGATTGAGGGTTTGTAACAGCCATTTTGGATTTGGAGAAATGGATATGAATGAATTGACAATTGCGTTACAGGACGGGCAACCGTTGTATGAACAAATTTATGCATTTATAAAAGAAGCCATTATTCATGGAGAAATTCCATTTAAAACAAAGCTTCCATCCACAAGAACGCTGGCACTTCATTTACAAGTCAGCCGCAGCACAGTAAATTTAGCATATGAACAGCTTATGAGTGAGGGATATATTGAATCAATAGCAGGAAGCGGCTATTATGTGGCAGAGATTGAAGAGCTGCTTTCAATAAAGAAACAATCCAATAATCCAAATCCTCTCATACATAAAAAAGAAACGAAGCACTATGACTATGATTTTTCACCGAGAGGAATTGATCTGAGCAGTTTTCCCTATCATACATGGAAAAAGATCAGTAAGGAAGTTCTTACGGATGTGGAAAAAGAACTGCTTGCAATTGGAGATCCGCAAGGAGAACTGGAGCTACGTTATGCAATCGTAAATTATTTATATTCTGCAAGAGGGGTTCGCTGCGAGCCAGAACAGATGATTATTGGAGCAGGAAATGAGTACTTGCTTATTCTTTTGCATCAGCTGCTTGGTATATCTGCGAAAATTGCAATTGAAACGCCGACTTATAAACAGGCATATCGTGTCCTTTCCAGTCTGGGGCATCAAATAAAAACAATTGAAATGGATAGCTATGGGATGAGAATGGATCAATTAGAAGAAAGCGGATGTAATGCGGCCTATGTAATGCCATCACATCAGTATCCAACAGGCATTGTTATGTCCATCAAAAGACGGTTAGAACTGTTAGCTTGGACAAAACAAGCACCCAATCGGTACATTATAGAAGACGACTATGACAGTGAGTTTCGTTATAAAGGAAAACCAATTCCCGCCTTACAGGGAATTGATCAAAATGAAACAGTAGTTTATCTTGGAACATTTTCCCGTTCCATTGCTCCAGCAATTCGTATTAGTTATATGGTATTGCCAAAGCCATTGCTGAAGTTATATCAAGAGCGATTTTCCTTTTATGCTTCCACTGTGAGTCGTATCGATCAGGAGATTGTAACACGATTTTTGTCAGAAGGGTATTATGAGCGTCATTTGAATAAAATGAAGGCATTATATCGATCGAAACATGATTTCCTATTAAATGCGTTAAAACCGCTGATGAAAGGATTTCGGATTAGCGGAGAACATGCAGGAATGCATCTTTTACTAACAGCGAAGAAAAAATTAAAAGAACAAAAACTGATTGATTTGGCAGAAGCGTATGGAGTAAAAGTATATGGAATGTCTTCCAATGAAATTGGAGAGCAAAAAAAAGAGCCTGCTACGATTATTCTTGGTTATGCCAATATTACCGAATGCGAGATTGAACAGGGAGTACAGAAATTACTGGAAGCCTGGAAAGAATATTTATAGGAGGAGATGGCTATGAAGGAACAATTATATACCATTCCAGTCAATGATGCGTTTGACAAAGATTGTGAATGTCCAATTTGTGCAATGAGGAAAGTTTTAGAAACAAATGCAGTAGAGTACACAATGGGGCCAAGCTATATGGAAGACGATGTTCGAATGAATACCGACAAGATGGGATTTTGCAGAGAACATATGAATATGCTCTTATTGCAGAAAAATAAATTAGGATTGGCATTAATCTTAAAAACTCATATTGACCATACAAACAAAGAAATCCAGAAATTGACGCAAAAGCCAATCAAAGCAGGATCTCTATTTAAAAAGGCAGCCGAAAATCCAGTCTTTGATTATACCGAGAAATTAACCCATTCCTGTTTTATTTGTGATCGGATTAATCATACCTTTGATCGCTATATTCATACGGTACTGCAATTGTGGAAAACGGATGAAGCATTTCGAAATAAATATGCGTCAAGCAAAGGTTTTTGTACGGAGCATTTTGGTGTGTTAGTAAAAGCAGCACAGGGAAGTCTAAAGGGCAGTCAATTGGATGAATTTTTAAAAGTTACAACGAAACTTTATTTGGATAATATGCAGCGCTTGGCGGATGATTTGGAGTGGTTTACCGATAAATTTGATTACCGCTATAAAGATGCTCCATGGAAAAACTCGAAAGATGCAATTCCAAGAGCAGTGATTAAAACGAATGGAATTTTAGAAGACGAGGATGAAAAGAAAACACAATCCTCCATCTAGAGAATTTCTTAATAAAAGAGGATCTCCAACGGAGATCCTTTTTACATTAGTTGTTATTTGGAGTTTTTGTTGAATCGGATGCAGTATCGGATGAGTCAGCTTCTTGTGCTGCTTCCTCCTCTTCCTCTTCACTTTCTTCTTCAGAATCTTCTTCCTCTAAATTAATCGGTACATAATGACGTTTTTCTGTGGTAGCTTGAGCTTCTTCTAAATCTTCTTTACTAAAGGTATCTTCTTCGTTTTCTGTGTTTTCAAAATCATCTTCAAACTCGTCTTCTCCATCCAAATCGTTTTGAACTGATTTGGATTTCTTTAAATAGGCAGTAGCAACTGCGGCAGCAAGTCCAATGGCAGCGGCCCCAAAAAACAGTTTTTTATTTTTACTAGACATAAAAACTCCTCCTGAATAATAGTTTTTGTATAAACACATTGTAATACGTTTATAATGAAAAGAAAAGTAAAAATTCTATAAATTATAAAATTTATATTAAATATGCGATTCGTTAAAAAAACAAGGATAAGCGAGAAAAACAAAGAGAAAATAAGAAAAAAACAGAAAATACCATTAAATATAAAAAAAAACGTTGTTGCAATCTAACAATAAATTAGCTAATATAAAGACATCGTGATTAGCACTCATATTTATCGAGTGCTAACAATTAAAAGGAGGAATTCAAAATGAAGTTAATACCATTAGGAGACAGAGTTGTATTAAAACAAATGGTTGCAGAAGAGACAACAAAATCTGGTATTGTATTACCTGGAACTGCAAAGGAAAAACCACAGCAGGCAGAAGTAATCGCTGTTGGACCTGGTGGCGTAATAGATGGAAAAGAAGTAAAGATGGAAGTTACGGTTGGTTCAAAAGTAATCTATTCCAAGTATGCTGGTACAGAAGTAAAGTTGGATGATGAAGAATACATTATCGTAAAGCAGAATGATATTTTAGCTATTGTAGAATAATAGATTGCTTATAAATTGGTAACAGTCTTGTTACGAAAATTTAAGAAGAGGAGATTATAATTATGGCAAAGGAAATTAAATATGGTGCAGAAGCCAGAGCTGCCTTAGAAGCAGGTGTAAATCAATTAGCAGATACTGTAAAAGTTACATTGGGACCAAAGGGAAGAAATGTAGTATTGGATAAATCGTTTGGTGCACCATTGATTACAAACGATGGTGTTACGATTGCAAAAGAAATTGAATTAGAAGATGCATTTGAAAACATGGGTGCTCAGTTAGTAAAAGAAGTTGCAACAAAGACGAACGACGTTGCAGGTGATGGTACGACAACGGCAACTGTTTTAGCTCAGGCAATGATTCATGAAGGAATGAAGAACCTGGCAGCTGGAGCAAATCCAATTGTACTTCGTAAAGGAATGAAGAAAGCTTCTGAAGCAGCAGTAGAAGCAATTAAGGCAATGAGTCAGCCAATCAGCAGCAAACAGCAGATTGCAAGAGTAGCAGCAATTTCCGCAGCAGATGATGAAGTTGGTGAGTTAGTAGCCGATGCAATGGAAAAGGTTTCCAACGATGGTGTTATTACAATTGAAGAGTCTAAGACAATGAAGACAGAATTAGACTTAGTAGAAGGTATGCAGTTTGATAGAGGATATGTATCTGCATATATGGCTACAGATATGGATAAGATGGAAGCTAATTTGGATGATCCATATATTTTAATTACAGATAAGAAAATCTCCAATATTCAGGAAATCCTTCCATTATTAGAGCAGATTGTACAGTCTGGTGCAAAATTATTAATTATTGCAGAAGATGTAGAAGGAGAAGCTCTTACTACTCTTATTGTTAATAAATTAAGAGGTACATTTAACGTTGTAGCAGTGAAGGCTCCAGGATATGGCGATAGAAGAAAAGAAATGTTGAAAGACATTGCTATTTTAACAGGTGGTCAGGTAATTTCAGAAGAATTAGGATTAGAACTGAAAGAAACAACAATGGATATGCTTGGCCGTGCAAAATCAGTTAAAGTTCAGAAAGAAAATACGATTATTGTAGATGGATATGGCGATAAGGGCGAAATTGCTGCAAGAGTTGCCCAGATTAAAGCTCAGATTGAAGATACTACATCTGACTTTGACAGAGAAAAATTACAAGAAAGACTTGCAAAATTAGCAGGTGGTGTTGCAGTAATTCGTGTAGGAGCTGCTACAGAGACAGAAATGAAGGAAAGCAAGCTTCGTATGGAAGATGCTTTAGCAGCTACAAGAGCAGCTGTAGAAGAAGGTATTGTAGCAGGTGGTGGTTCTGCATACATCCATGCAGCAGAAAAAGTTGCAGCAGTTGCAGCAGAATTAGAAGGCGATGAAAAGACTGGTGCGAATATTATTTTAAAAGCATTGGAAGCTCCATTGGCTCAAATTACCGCAAATGCAGGTTTGGAAGGTGCAGTAATTATTAATAAAGTAAAAGAGTCTGAAGTAGGTGTTGGATTCGATGCATATAAAGAAGTATATGTTAATATGATCGAAGCTGGTATTTTGGATCCAACAAAGGTAACAAGAAGTGCATTGCAGAATGCAACAAGTGTTGCTTCTACATTATTGACAACAGAATCTGTTGTAGCTAATATTAAGGAAGAAACTCCAGCTATGCCAGCAGGTGCAGGCGGAATGGGCGGAATGATGTAAAAAATTATTCGGTTTACAGCATATGGGGAGATGCCAAAACGGTGTCTCCCATTTTTATTTGGTGAAAAATGGGAAATTATATATAATCTTTTGAAAAAAGACTTTAAAAAGTCATAATTTCAAGTTATAATAAAAAAAAGAATTATAAAAATACGTACAAATAAGCGAGGAGGAAATAAAAATGAATAATGATTTGTACGCGGAATGGCTAGTTAAGCGTAAAAATGGAGGAAAAGAGTTATTAATTGAAGCTGGATTAATTATAGTTGCGGCGATAGGAATTTTTGCACTTGCAATTTTTCCAACCTGGGGAATTTTTATTACAGCAGCTGCAATTATAATAGCAGTGCTTGGATTTCAGGCATTAAAGGTAGAATATGAATACATCTTTGTTACAGATGAACTACAAATCACTCCAATTCTCAATCAGCAGCGACGCAGAAATAAAAAGAGAGTTACGATTGAGATGCAAAAAGTTGTAGTAGTTGCTCCAATGAAAGGGCATGAGTTAGATCCTTATACTGGTAATAATAAAGTGAAGAAGATTGATTTTTCATCCCGTATGCCAGATGCGAAAACTTATGGTGTTGTAATCGAGGATAAGGGAGAAAAAATATTGTACATTATTGAACCAAATGACAGAACATTGAATGCGATGAGAAATGCTGCTCCAAGAAAAGTTCGCCTGTCATAAAATAATTTACTTTATTAAAACAGTAATATGGCAGGATGATATCATTATAAAATGAGTAATTTTATGTATTGACAGATGGGATTTTTTTTGTTAGACTTTCAACTAAACATTGCAACTAATAGGAATCTACAAAGGAAAGAGAGGAATAATCATGGGTCAGATTATCGGTGAAGGTATTACTTTTGATGATGTGTTATTAGTACCAGCATATTCAGAAGTTACCCCAAATCAGGTTTCTTTAAAGACAAACTTAACAAAGAAGATTAAATTAAATATTCCAATGATGAGTGCAGGTATGGATACTGTTACAGAACATCGTATGGCAATTGCGATGGCGAGACAGGGTGGTATCGGAGTTATTCATAAGAATATGTCAATTGAACAACAGGCAGATGAAGTTGATAAAGTAAAACGTTCCGAGTATGGTGTTATTACCGATCCATTTTCATTAACAGCAGAGCATACATTACAAGATGCAGATGATCTGATGGCAAAGTTTAGAATTTCTGGTGTACCTATTACAGAAGGTAAGAAATTAATTGGGATTCTTACAAATAGAGATTTAAAATTCGAGGAAGATTTTACAAAAAAAATCAAAGAGTCAATGACCACTAAAAATTTAGTAACAGCAAAAGAGGGAATTACTCTGGAGGAAGCAAAAAAGATTCTTGCTAAGGCAAGAGTGGAGAAACTTCCAATTGTAGATGATGATTTTAATTTAAAAGGACTTATTACAATTAAGGATATTGAAAAGGCAATTAAGTACCCATTATCTGCAAAAGATGAAAAGGGACGTTTGCTCTGTGGTGCGGCTGTAGGTATTACTGCCAATCTTATGGAACGTGTAGATGCACTTGTAAAAGCAAAAGTAGATGTAATCGTAGTGGATTCTGCACATGGACATTCCAAAAACATTATTGATGCTGTTAAGAGAATTAAAGAAAAATATCCAGAATTACAAGTTATAGCAGGTAATGTAGCTACGGCTGCTGCGACGAAGGCTTTGATTGAAGCTGGAGCAGATGCAGTAAAAGTTGGAATTGGACCTGGTTCCATTTGTACAACACGTGTAGTAGCAGGTATTGGTGTTCCTCAAATTACGGCAATTATGGATTGTTACGAGGCTGCAAAGGAAACTGGAGTTCCAATTATTGCAGATGGTGGTATTAAATTCTCTGGAGATATGACAAAAGCAATTGCAGCTGGTGCAAATGTTTGTATGATGGGAAGCATTTTTGCAGGATGTGATGAAAGCCCTGGAGATTTTGAATTATATCAGGGAAGAAAGTATAAAGTTTATCGTGGCATGGGTTCCATTGCGGCAATGGAAAATGGTTCAAAAGATCGTTATTTCCAGACCGATGCGAAGAAATTAGTACCAGAAGGCGTGGAAGGCCGTGTCGCATATAAGGGTACTGTAGAAGATACGATTTTCCAATTGATTGGAGGTATTCGTGCAGGCCTTGGATATTGTGGCGCCCCAGATATTGAGACATTAAAAGAAACTGCTCAGTTTGTAAAAATCTCGGCAGCATCCTTAAAGGAAAGTCATCCACATGATATCCAAATTACAAAAGAAGCTCCAAATTATAGTATTGATAATTAAGAATAAGCAAAAGGCGTATCCAAAAGATACGTCTTTTTTAGCATCATATGTAAAAAGAGACTTTGGAGGAGGTCCTTTTTGTTAGTGAAATTGAATCCCAATATATACAAGAAAACGCAGTAATTTTAAACGAAAACTGGAAAATTCAAAGTCTTCGGGAGCACGATAATAAGTAATTTTATCTAGATGAAGTCGTTTTGTACTGGAGAGAGGATGAATCGGGATTCGTTTTGTCCAGTAGAAATCTTCTTGTCCAGACATAATTTTAAAATAAGGAGATTCGCAGTGTTCATCGGGTTGTCGGTAGGAAAGACGTGCAAAGGAGAGCTCCTTTCCGTTTTGTTTTCCTGCGATAAGATAAATACAAGATTCATTATTCCAAAATTCCAAATAATTTGGATTTATTTTTTTATCCTTGCTTTCTGCAATCCAAATTCCTCGAAGTAAGGAAAATTCGTCTTTTTGTAAATGAGTAAGAAGACTTCGCTCTTGATAAAAATTACTACATGCATAATAAAAAGTGGAAAATTCCTGGTTGTAACGCTGCTTTTCTATATCAGTTGCATAGCGTAGAGCAAATCGGTAAAAGCTGTGTTCAGAAAGATAATTTAATTCTTCCATAAAACTGCGATCAATAATTTGATGAGTATGAAGTTCTAAATAGCGGTTGGGATCAAAATTCTGACAACATACAAGTCGAAATTGCTGCCACCAGGCGAAACTACAGCGTGGATAATCGGCAGCAATTTTTTTATAACATTGAATCACTTCCGAAAAATCTTTACTAGCAGAATGGTGTTGAAACAGTTCTAATAATTGTTCTGCGTGCAGAAGTTGTCGCTCCTGATCGGTGGATTCTGTATATAATAGCATTCCATCCTGTAATGGATCGTAGTTTTGAATGGCAGTCAGAACGGAAATTGATTGACCGCAATAAATGCAATAAGCTTCTGTTTGATTGGAATTCAGGTAGAACGCTTTATTGCAAAGGGGACATTTGGCAGGAGTAAAGATAGTAGTATTCATAATGATCCTCCATAATATATTCAAGATTCGCTTCTAAATCTTTATTAAGGTAATCTCATTATAGGAGATATTAGAAGAAAAGTCCAGTTTGGAAAAGGACGAACTTTACAAAAAATACGATGCGGTGTATAATCTAGAGGATGAAAAACATAAAGAAAAGGGAGTTATAACACAAAAATGAATTTAATGAAAGGATTGCCAAATCGTCTGAAAGGATATGGAGAGTTATGGTCTTCTTGGCATATTGGAGAAGAAATTGGAGAAGGATTTGGTTCAAAAGTTTATATTTTAACAAATAAAAATGGAGAAGTAAGTGTTTTAAAAGCAATTTCTTCAGCATTTGGAGCAGATGATGAAAAGCGGGAAGAAACCATTGAACAATTACTTCAAAAGTTAGAGGCATTAAAAGAATGTCCTGGAGCAATTCCGATTGAAGATTATGAAGTGAGAGTTGTGAGAGATTATACGCAGCAAATCGCAGGATATGATATTTTACTGCGTATGAAGCGAATGTATTCACTGCAACGGGTCATGGATGAAACAATTTATTTGGATGAGGCAGAAGTCATCGAGATGGCATTAGAAATTGCTTCTATATTAAAGGAAGCTCATGCAAAAGGAATTATCCATGGAAATATTAAGCCATCCAATATTTTTATTCAAAAAGGACCTGATAATATGCCAGTTTATTATCTGGCTGATTTTGCATCTAATAAAATAAGAGGATACCGAGAAGGAAATCTCATTGGAGCTACTTATTGTTCACCAGAAAGTGCTACCTTGGGGGTAGAAGAAGAGGCTTCCGACGATTTTTATTCGTTAGGATTAGTAATTTATCAACTTCTAAATAAAAATGAAATTCCATTTATTGAAGAGTCGGATCTAGACTTGGGAGCCGCAGTAAAGAGAAGAATGGCAGGAGCTGCATTGCCAGAATTAAATGGTCTTCATTCCGACATTGATGAAGTAATGATGCGATGCTGTTCTTATAAGAAACAATATCGTTATCATAATGCCAATGGAATCCTTGGAGATTTACAGGAATGCCAAAAGCAGTTAGGAAAACGGAAAAACCCGAAATATTCTCTTAAATTAGAGCGAACACAGGAGCAAAAAAAAGCATTTCAAAAGATGTGTATGAAATGTGTGGCAGGAGCGGCAGCAATATTTATAGTAGGAATTGGAATTTCTTTTGGAGTATCCTATCTAAAATCAAGACCAGTTTCTGTAACGCCAGAGTCTTCCTCAGCAGCAGTTGTATCATCGAAACCAGCTACTACGCCAGCTTCATCCGAAATGGTGGAAGTATCAACTCCAGCATCAACGCCCGCTTCATCCGAATCCGCATCTGTACCAGTTGTTCCAGCCAAGACAAAGGAAGAAGTAATTCAAATGATGCTTGCTTCAGAAGGGACTTGGTGCCAGGGAAATTATGTAACACCAGAGGGAATTCCTCTGGCAAATAATGGAATTGGATTTGTAGACTTGGATCAAGACGGTACTCCAGAATTTATTCATGGATACGCAGTAGAACCTCTAGTAGGGGTACCAGTTGGTTATTGGAAACGTTATGATGTGTATTCAATTAAGACAAGTCAATTAGAATATATTGGTTCCATCAAAACGTTGGACATAAAACAAAATACACAGACGGGACAAATTGTATTCTTTAATAATGGCTATGTAGAGGGAAAAAACGAAAACAATGTATTCTCAAGTTGTCTCGAAGGGGAGGCATCTTCGTTTGTGAATGGAAAAATAGAAAATACGAAACTCTTTGAACAGAGGACAAGCAGAGAGGCAACTTCCACACAAGAAATGATTCAGTATTTTATTTATGAGAACGGACTGCCAAGAGAAGTAACGGCACAAGAATATGAATTGGCAGTAAATGAATATAATGCATTGCTGCAGCCAGCATCCATTCCGATTTCTTATATGGATTGGGACCCGAATTGGGCAGTAGAAACAAAAACAACGGCATTAACACAGGTATATGATCCCGTTATTTCTCAATAATAATAGGTTTGGAGGGCTTGATGGCACAAAAAAAAATAAAAAAACCAAATCGATGGAGCGCTATTTTCCTTCAGCTTGGAATTGGAGCTGTAACAGGGTTAGTGATTGGGATTGGAGTTGCGTTGATATTTGATCGACTTCAAATCAAACCGAGTATTTGGGATGTTGTTCTTCTCTTTCTTTTGTTTATAGTAGGATATTTCCTTCAGATTATTATTCATGAAGCAGGACATTTGATTTTTGGATTGTTGTCAGGATATCATTTTTTAAGTTTTCGAGTTGGCAGCATTACATTGGTACATTTAAATGGAACATGGCAGTGGAAACGTTTTTCCATTCAGGGAACGGGGGGACAATGCTTGATGATACCTCCTGAAAATAGAGAGAAAGATTGCCCTTACCGTCTTTATAATGCAGGCGGAGTCATCAGCAATTTGATTGTTTCGATTTTTGCAGCTCTCTTATTCTATCTTTGTAACGATATAAAATATATTTCTTATTTATCATTTGGACTCATGATGAGTGGAATTTTTATTCTTTTAACGAATGGAATTCCGATGAAAATTGGTGGAGTTGGAAATGATGGATATAATATATTCCAGTTAGAAAAAGATCCGATTGCAAAACGAGGATGGTACATTCAATTAAAAACAAATGCATTACTTTCAGAAGGAAAACGAATGAGAGAATTTCCACTTGAGTGGTTTGAAATAGAAAAAAATGCAGATTTTTCCAATCCAATTGTTGCGTCTTTAAAAATACAGCAGGGAAATTGGTATTTGGACTCTGGAGAATTTGAAAGAGCAAAGCAATGTTATGAGGAATTAATGGAGCCTGATCTTCATTTAATGGAGATTTATAAAAAAGAATTGGAGTGTGAATTATTATTTTTAGAAATTATCACAACAAGGAATCTGAAAAAAATCCAGAGAATGTATAATAAACAATTAAAAGATTATATAAAAGCAACCAAATATTATATTTCTCGAAAACGACTTATGTATGCTTATTATAAGATAATGGAAAAAGATGTACAAAAAGCTGCGAAAAGCTTGGTGGAATTTGAAAAAGTAGCAAAAACTTATCCGAATTTAGGAGAGATTCGAATGGAACGGGATCTACTTAAAGTAATCGATCGAATTGAGGAAGAAAAAGCAGTGGAATAGACAGGACATCAATGATGCATAGAAGCTGATGCAACAGCTTCTATGCATGTTAGTATATTAGGTGTGAAATGACTCTCGCCTATCTCATTTTAAACGTAGCACATTCCGTCTGTTGTGCAGTTCCAGCACCATTTCCCGAAATATCAATATGGTCTGCATGACAATAACGGTTCTCATTATAAATACAGTTTACTGCTTCACAGCCGATTTTCGTCTGTGGAGTGGCTGTTTGACAGACATTTTTTGCAGAAGCTGAGGCATGATTGCAATTACAAAAACTCTCACAGCATGTGCAGGATTGTTCTTTTGCATGTTCACCGCCTACATTAATTTCATCTTTGGAACATAAATTGCTGTCGTTATAAACACAATTTGTAACAGAACATTTTAAGTTTGTCATAAAATTTTCCTCCTAAGTTATAAATGATAAGATGACCTCCTATGCATTTTCGCTGCTAAGTCATCTTTGGTAGTATGCCTTAAAAAGAGAAACTTATACATAGGTATTAAAATAAAAATTCCTGAATCTTAGAAAAAATACTTGCAATTTAAAACGGTATATGATAAGATGAAACATGTTGTGAAGAAAAAAGAGATGGTCCTCTGTTACGAATTGTATTAAGAACATCCAAAAATCAAGGAGGCACACAATGAACGAAATTATTAAAAAGATTGAAGAAGCTCAGTTAAAAGCAAATGTAGATGAGTTTTCTGTTGGCGATACTGTAAAAGTATACGCAAAGATTAAAGAAGGTAACCGTGAAAGAATTCAGGTATTTGAAGGAACCGTTTTAAAGAAACAAAATGGCGGTATTCGTGAGACATTTACAGTAAGAAAGAATTCCAATGGTGTTGGTGTAGAAAAGACATGGCCATTGCATTCTCCATCTGTAGAGAGAGTAGAAGTTGTTCGTAAGGGTAAAGTAAGAAGAGCAAAATTAAACTACTTGAGAAATAGAGTTGGTAAGAAAGCTAAGGTAAAAGAATTAGTAAAATAATGAATAGTAATGAAGGAAGGGACGAGTACATTTGTATTCCGTCCCTTTTTTACAAGAGAATGAAAAAAGAAGGAGGAATTATATGCAATTTCAGTGGTACCCTGGACATATGACAAAGGCACGGCGGGCAATGGAATCCGATATTAAATTGGTAGATTTAGTAATAGAGCTTTTAGATGCTAGAGCTCCATTGAGCAGTCGTAATCCAGATATTGACACACTTGGAAAAAATAAATCTCGGATGATTTTATTGAATAAAGTGGATTTGGCAGATGCAAAAAAGACGGATGTCTGGGCAGACTATTTCCGAGGAATGGGGTTTCAAGTAGTGTTGTTGGATTCTCGATCGGGTGCAGGTCTAAAATTGGTTTACAGTGGAATTCAAGAGGCTTGTAGGGAAAAAATTGAACGAGACCGCAGAAGAGGAATCCGTAATCGACCAGTTCGAGCCATGGTAGTAGGAATTCCCAATGTAGGAAAATCAACTTTTATTAATACATTGGCAGGTCGTGTTTGTGCGAAAACAGGCAATAAACCAGGTGTAACAAAAGGAAATCAATGGATTCGCCTTAATAAAAATGTAGAACTTTTAGATACACCAGGAATTTTATGGCCGAAGTTTGAAGATCAGCAAGTTGGATTGCATTTGGCATTGATTGGTTCAATAAAAGATGATATTATAAATATAGAAGAGCTGGCTTATGAACTAGTAGGTTTTTTGAAAAAGGAATATCCAGAGATTTTACAAGAACGCTATGGTTTTTTGCCAATGGAAAATGACTACGAGGTGCTAAAGCAGATAGCACAAGTACGTCACTGCTTATTAAAGGGCGGAGATTGGAATACAGAGAAAGCGTCTACAATTTTACTGGATGATTTCCGCAGTGGAAAACTAGGACGCCTTAGTATGGAAGCAGCTCCAAAATTGTGATTGGAAAGGAATTGTTATGACAGAGCAAAAAAGAGAAGAAGTAGTGCCAGAAGATATCCCAGAACAATTTGAGAAGAAGAAAAGTCGTGTAAGAGAGGCGATTGATTTCATTTTATATCTTGCAGTTGTAGCAGGTATTTGTTATGTGATTGTTACTTTTGTAGGTCAGCGTACCGTTGTTTCAGGTACTTCCATGATACCAACACTGCAAGATGGAGATAATTTAATTACAGATAAAATTTCTTATCGTTTTCGGGATCCAGAACGTTATGATATTATTGTATTGCGGGTAGAGTCCCAACATGAAAACTTTATCAAACGTGTGATTGGACTTCCTGGCGAAACGGTGCAAATTGTTGGAGGAAGAGTTTACATCAACGGAGAACTTTTAGAATCGGATGTTTATGGGAACGAATTGATGATTAGTGCAGGACGTGCATCACAGCCAATTACACTGGGAGAAAATGAATATTTTGTACTTGGAGATAATCGCAATGGAAGTGCAGATAGCCGTTTAGAAGAAGTTGGAAATGTTGATAAAAGTCGAATCATTGGGAGAGCATTTGTACGGATTTGGCCATTGAGTCAATTTGGATTATTGAAACATGGATAATAGTATGGAAAATAAAGAATCAGTAGCAAATAAAAAAAGTATTGGACAAGAGCTGGTAGAGTTGCTTGTCCGAATTATTCTTCTTCTTTTTATATGTTATTTAATTGTTATATTTATAGGACAAAGGACAGTAGTATCGGGATCTTCTATGACCCCAACATTGGAGCATAACGATAATCTCATTGTAGATAAGATTTCTTACCGTTTTCAAGATCCAGAACGCTTTGATGTTGTTGTGTTTGATTATCAAGATGGAAGATATTTTATTAAACGAGTTATTGGATTGCCAGGAGAGACAATCCAAATTATCAATGGCAGTGTATACATAAACAATGTGTTGTTGGAAGAGGATACTTATGGCAACGAAAAAATAGTTTATGCAGGGCGTGCATCACAGCCAATTACACTGGGAGAAAATGAATATTTTGTGCTTGGAGATAATCGAAATGGAAGTAAGGATAGCCGTGTTGAGGAAGTTGGAAATGTAAAACGATCTCAAATACAGGGAAAAGCATTACTCCGCATTTGGCCATTAAATAAGGTAGGGTTTGTAAAAAATATAAAATGCACCCAATAAAAGGAGAGGAATCCTAAAAAGGTGCATTTTATAGTGAAAATTATGAAATTCTCATGTAGATTATTATAACACAAAATATAAAAAAAGATATCGAGTTAATAGGATCAAAATAAAAAAATAATAATCTAATTAACTTAAAACAAGAATGCCCAAAAGGAAGAGGATTATGGTTAAAATTGAAGAAATAAAACAACAATTAGAACAAGCTTCGTGGGAAGATCGTTTCCATACCATACAGTTATATAAAGAGGATGAACGAAAAGGGGTTCAAAAGTTGTTGCAGCAGTATGAACGAAAGTGGGAGCTTTATCAAAAAGAGAAAGCACGTACTGAACAAATGTGGACATTTGAACGAACAAATGAAGATTGCAAATGGATTTGTGGAATAGATGAGGCAGGAAGAGGTCCTTTGGCAGGTCCTGTAGTAGCTGCTGCTGTGATTTTACCAAAAGATTGTGATTTGCTTTATATCAATGATTCCAAACAACTGTCAGCTAAGAAAAGAGAAGAACTTTATAAAGAAATTTACAAGACGGCAATCAGCATAGGAGTGGGTATAGTAGGAGCAGATAAAATTGATGAGATCAATATTTTACAGGCAACTTATGAAGCAATGAGAATTGCGGTTTCAAAACTTTCTATTGCACCAGATTTACTTTTGAACGATGCAGTAACCATTCCCAATCTGAAAATTCGGCAAATTCCGATTATTAAAGGAGATGCCAAAAGTATTTCCATTGCAGCAGCAAGTATTATTGCTAAAGTAACAAGGGATCATATGATGGAAGAATACGATCAGCTATTTCCAAATTATGAGTTTGCATCCAATAAGGGGTATGGAAGTTCTTTTCATATTCAGCAGTTAAAGCAATATGGTCCATGTCCAATTCATCGGAGAACGTTTATTAAAAATTTTTGTGAAGTAGATTAATATGGGAAAAGAACAGAATCGAGCAAAGGGAAGATACTATGAAGCACAGGCAGAAGCTTTTTTAAAAAGTCAGGGATATCAAATATTGGAGAAAAATTATTGGACTCGATTTGGAGAAATTGATTTGATTGCTCAGGATGGAGAGTATCTTGTATTTGTGGAAGTAAAATATCGTTCGAATTCTCAAATGGGATTTCCAGAAGAAGCTGTAACGAAAAAAAAGCAGAAAACAATATTCCGCTGTGCACAAGTATATCTTATGAAGAAAAATATTTTGAGCGGTATTTCATGCCGCTTTGATATTGTGGCAATCTGTGGATCGCAGGTTACGCTATTGAAAAATGCATTTGAAGGAGTAGGATGAAATGATAAAACGAAAAAACAGACAGTCGGATGGTTTGTGTCCAATTGAGTTAAAAGAATCGAATGGCGTGTGTTATTTTCAGTTTCCACTTTTAGAGAAGTCTGGTATTGTAATGCATGGATTTTCTACGAAGATAGGTGGAGTGAGTAAGGGAGTTTATGCACAAATGAATTTGGGCGTATCCAGAGGCGATGATCCAGAAGCAGTATTGGAAAACTATAGGAGGATTGCAAATGTGCTGCATATGCCATGGGAGAGAATGGTACTTTCTCACCAGACCCATACGACGAATATTCGAGTTGTAACAGAAAAAGATGCTGGAGCAGGATTGGTAAAAAAAAGAGATTATGAAAATGTAGATGGATTGATTACAAATATACCAAATCTTCCGCTTGTAACATTTTATGCCGATTGTGTACCGCTTTATTTTGTAGATCCCGTTCATCGTGCGATTGGTTTGAGTCATTCTGGATGGAGAGGAACGGTAAAACGAATGGGACAATGTACGGTGGAAGCGATGAAAGCAGAATATCATTCTCGTCCAGAAGATATTTTAGCTTGTATTGGACCAAGTATTTGTTCAGAATGTTATGAGGTTGGAGAAGAAGTTGCACAAGAATTTGAAAAGGCATTTTTGCCAGCACAAAACGAGCAGATATTAAAACAAAAACCAGATGGAAAATATTTACTGAATTTATGGAAAGCAAATGAAATTATTTTATTAGAGGCAGGAATTAAGAAAGAACATTTAGCTATAACAGATGTCTGTACAAAATGTAATCCAGATCTTTTGTATTCTCATCGAGTTATGGGAAATCAAAGAGGAAATTTAGCAGCATTTTTATGTTTAAATGAAGCGGAGTAGATTTTGCATGTTTACTTTTGTTCAGAATTAATTTTATGGATAGGAAAAGACACTTAATATTTTTCAGTCAGTAATTATATTAAGTGTCTTTTCATGTTATTTATACTGGAGAACCTTTTAAGAATACGGCTTTGATATTTAAATCATGATCGAGTACAACACAGTTTGCATATTTACCTGTGGAAATACTTCCATATTGATCGTAGATGCCGATGGATTTGGCAGGATTTGCAGTGGCACATTTGATTGCGCTTTCCATTGGGACATGCATTTGAATAATTGCAGTACGGACACAATCCATTAAATTAGTAGCAGATCCAGCAATTGTCCCATCTACTAAAGTGGCACGATTGCCTCGTTTTATTACTTTTTGACCTCCAAGAGAATATTCTCCATCTGGCATACCAGTTGCTTCCATACTGTCACTAATCAGACAGATACGATCGTCTCCAAAGATTTTAAAAGTGGTACGTACCGCAGATGGATGAATGTGAATACCATCACAAATTAATTCTACAAAAACGCCATCATTATCGGCAGCTGCTCCAATTACACCTGGAGCACGATGGGTAAATGGAGGCATTGCGTTATATAAATGAGTAACATGGGTTGCACCCGCTTCGATTGCTTTTTTGGCTGTATCATAATCAGCCGTTGTATGGGCAATGGAAATGACAGTATCTTGTTTTACTTTTTCGATAAATTCTAAAGCACCTGGTTCTTCTGGGGCTAGAGCAACATGTTTAATTTTATGACCCGAGACAGCATTTAAACGATGAAACATTTCGGCATCTGGCTTATGAATAAAAGCAGCATTTTGAGCGCCCTTCTTTGCCGTGGAAACAAACGGCCCTTCCATATTAATACCAACGAGTTCAGCACCTTTTTCATTTTTATGCTTTGCAGCAGCCTTGTAAACAGTTGTTAAAATCTCTTCACTCAATGTCATAGAAGCAGGGATGATTGTTGTAACTCCGCAAGATAATTCATAGTCCGCAATTGCTTGAATGGACTCTTCTGTTCCATCACAAAAATCATGTCCAACACATCCATGAAAATGGATATCGATTAATCCTGGAATAATATAACAGCCGCTTGCATCGAATTCTCTTGTGTCGGTTGTGCTGTCTGCGAAATATTCTCCGTCCATTATAATGTTTTTCTCTTCAAATGTACCTTCTTCAGAAAAAACTTTTGCATTTTTAATAATCATAGGAACCTCTTTTCTGGTATATTACCGTGAAACTATATATGTCTTTAGTATATCATATTTTTAAGTGAATGTGTATCCGATAAATTGTGAAAATAAAATCAAAATATTGCATAATTATATCCAGTCTCTCTCACTAGTATTTCCTATTGGATAAAATAAAAACGCCAGAAGATAAATCCTTCTGACGTTGAATCGAGGCGACGTGATTCGAACACGCGACCTCTGCGTCCCGAACGCAGCGCTCTACCAA
>DVHN01000072.1 GCA_018712075.1 Candidatus Fimimorpha faecalis | reverse complement strand
AAGCCTTATAAAATCAGGGCTGAAGATTCCGAGAAGTTATTATATTTAAAAAGGAGGATGTAATGTTACGAGCATGTATTGTTGCATTTGCAATGTATTCTAAAGTGCCAATGCCAAGGGTAGAATGGAATGAAACAAGTATGAAATATGCACTCTGTTTTTTTCCGTTGATTGGAGTTGTAATTGGGGGATTGGAGCTGCTTTATATGGAAGTTTCTCAAATAATGGGGTATGGAGGAGTGATGAGGAGCTGTATTATGGCAGTAATCCCAATTATTGTAACAGGTGGAATTCATATGGACGGCTATATGGATACAATGGATGCATTGCATTCGTATCAAGAAAAAGAGAGAAAACTGGAAATCTTAAAAGATGTTCATATTGGAGCATTTGCTGGAATTATGTTAGTGAGTTATTATCTCGTTTATGTGGGAGGATTATCGGAGTTCAATACGAGAGAAGAAGGGATATTGCTTGCAATTGGATTTATTTTATCTAGGACATTGAGTGGATTGGCGCTTGTCTTTTTTCCAGCAGCGAAAAAAACAGGAACATTGTATTCGTTTGCAGTAACGGCAGATCGGAATAGAGTCCGTTTCGTTTTAATCCTTTGGTTAATCTTTAGTTTTCTCGTTGGAAGCTTTGTAGATTGGAAGAGATGGCTTGGGATTGGAATTGCAAATACATGTTTGTTTCTTTATTATAAATGGAAATCCCAAAAAGAATTCGGCGGAATTACTGGAGATTTGGCAGGCTGGTTTTTGGCGTTATCGGAACTCGTCACTGTAGTTATAATTTCTTTATAATTGGGAGGAAAAATGGAATTATATGTTGGAGGCTGTTTTCAAGGAAAACAGCGTTATGTCTGTGAGAAAAAGCAAATAAAAAAAGAGGAATTTATGGACGAGGCTGTTTTTGGTCATTGTAAGACAGAAACGGAATGGGTGGAATACTGTAGTAAATATAAAGGGATCAATCATGTCCATTTATTGATTCGGCAGCTATTGGAACAGGGAATAAATTCCAAAACTTTTTTAGAGCAGGTAGTAGAGAAAAACCCCGATATTATTTTAATCTGTGATGAAGTAGGATATGGGATTGTTCCGTTAAAAAAGGAAGATCGAGAATATCGGGAAGTAGTCGGACGAACGATCTGTATGGCAGCGCAGAAGGCAAACCATATGGAACGAATCATCGGTGGAATTGGTATGGTATTAAAAGAATGATTGGAGAAAACGAATGCAATTATTTTTGATTCGGCATGGAATGACAAAGGGAAATTTGGAAAAACGCTATATTGGATGTAGTGATGAAGTACTTTGTCAAGAGGGAATTAGGCAATTAGAGGAGAAACGAGATGCTGGAATTTATCGAGAAATTCCAAGCGATGCTGTAGTATGGTGCAGTCCAAAAAAACGCTGTATTCAAACGGCTCAGATTTTATTTGGAAAAAGAGAAATCAAAATAGAAGACCGGCTTCGAGAATGTGAGTTTGGAGACTGGGAAGGAAAAAATTATATGGATTTAAGAAATGATCCAAGATATCAGAAATGGATTGACAGTGGTGGAACGATTTCCTTTCCAAATG
This sequence comes from Candidatus Fimimorpha faecalis, assembly GCA_018712075.1. Taxonomy (GTDB): domain Bacteria; phylum Bacillota; class Clostridia; order Lachnospirales; family Lachnospiraceae; genus Fimimorpha; species Fimimorpha faecalis. The sequence continues at coordinate 57,567 of DVHN01000072.1, read as the reverse complement.
GAGAAGAGATTCAAGCGTTCAAAGAACGATCCGTGCAGGCGTGCCGTGAAATTTTAAGATGGGAACAAAAAGAGAAAAACTATGTTTTCGTTGTACATGGCGGAACGATTATGGCGATATTGGAACAGTTTGGATATCCCCAAAAAGGATATTATGACTATCAGTGCAGCAATGGAGAGGGATATATCTGTGTTGCAGAGCAGGATGAAAATAACAGTCCTATACTACGGGTACAACGCCGCTTGCAATAGGGTCAGAAAGAAGAAAGGTACAAAACATTATGAATGGGATTATTGGAATTGGCATTGGATTTTTCCTTGATTTATTGCTGGGAGATCCATACTGGATGCCGCATCCGATTCGATGGATTGGCAGATACATTGGATGGTTGGATAAAAAGTTAAGAACAAAAACAGAAAAGCAAAAAATCATGGGAGTTGGATTCATCGTACTTGTGTTACTTCCTGTGGCGGGGATCAGCGCTGGGATTGTTTTATTATGCAAGAATGAATGGATCGCAACTGGAATCATTGCAATTATGAGCTATCAAATATTGGCAGCCCGATGTCTTCAAGTGGAGAGCATGAAGGTATATAATGCGTTAGAAGAGGGAGAGGTGGAAAAAGCGAGAGCGGCGGTTTCTATGATTGTTGGAAGGGATACTTCCGTATTAGACCGAACAGGAATTACAAGAGCCGCAGTGGAAACAGTTGCAGAAAATACTTCTGATGGAGTGATTGCCCCTCTTTTTTATTTACTTATTGGAGGTCCCATACTGGGGTTTGTTTATAAAGCGATTAATACAATGGATTCCATGGTTGGATATAAAAATGAAACGTATTTGCATTTTGGCTGGGCAGCAGCGAAATTAGATGATATAGTCAATTGGATTCCTTCCAGACTTTCGGCGCTTCTTATGATTGTGTCAGCATATTTGCTTCAAATGAATGGAAGAAATGCATGGAAAATATGGAGAAGAGACCGCAGAAAACATGCCAGCCCGAATTCTGCACAGACGGAATCGGTTTGTTCAGGTGCATTGGGAGTGGAGCTGGCAGGAGATGCAGTGTATTTTGGAAAGAAAGTAAAAAAGCCAATCATTGGAGATGCGCTGCGGGATATCGAACCAAAGGATATTCGCAGAGCCAATTGGCTGATGTATGGCAGTGAGATATTATTGTTAATATTAGGAATTGGAATTCGTGTTCTCTTATTGAAAATAGCTGGAGTTTAGGAGGGAAAAATGGAGCGGTTTATGCATGGAGGAGATCGTTATAAAAATACAGTAAAGCTGGATTTTTCCATTAATATTAATCCACTTGGAATGCCAAAGCAAGTAAAACAGGCGATTTATTATGGAATAGCGGAAATGGAATACTATCCCGATCCATCTTGTGAACGGTTGAAACGAAAAATAGCCAAGAAAAGAAAGGTTTCAGAATGGAATATAATTTTGGGAAATGGAGCCTGTGAACTAATTTATGCTGTGATTCGTGCAATTGCTCCCAGTCATGTATGGATTCCCATTCCGTCTTTTACAGAGTATGAACGAGCATTGTGGAATACCAATGCAAAAATAACATGGTTTCCGTTAAAAAAAGAACAGGATTTTTGTATAGGAAATGAACTAAGTCAGGCCATTTTAGAAGCTGTAAATCAGCCTGGTAAAAAACAGATCCCTGATTTGATTGTTTTGTGCAATCCAAATAATCCCAATGGGAAGTTAATTCCGCATTCTATTCAAAAGGAATTAATGGAATTGTGTAAGAAGTATGGAATTTATCTTTTGATTGATGAATGTTTTCTGGAACTGAGTGGAAAGTTAGATCGGAGTGCAGTTGCAAATATTTCAGAAAATCCTTATATTTTTGTATTGGATGCATTTACAAAAACTTATGCAATGCCTGGAATTCGACTTGGAGTAGGATATAGCTCTAATCGAGTGTTGCTGGAAACGATGCAGTTACAGCTGCCTCAATGGAATGTATCTGGCATGGCACAGATTGCAGGCTTAAAGGCATTGGAGGAAGAGGCCTATGTGAAAGAGGCGGTTGCTCTAATAAAAATGGAGCGAAGGTGGCTTATGGACGAATTGAAACAATTAAATTGTCATGTATTTTCTTCCGATGCCAATTATGTTTTGTTTCAAAGTGTTAAAGATTGGAAGCAGTTATTATTAAATTCTCAAATTTTAATCCGTGACTGTCAAAATTATAGAGGACTTACAAAAGGGTTTTATCGGGTTGCAGTGCAAACAAGAGAAAAAAATCAACGGCTGATTGAGGCAATGAGAAAGGAATAAGAGATGGCAAAAAATTTAATGATACAAGGAACAATGTCGAATGCAGGAAAAAGCCTTCTGACAGCTGGAATTCTTCGTATTTTAAAGCAGGATGGATATCGGGTTGCTCCGTTTAAATCCCAAAATATGGCATTGAATTCTTTTATTACGGCAGATGGATTGGAAATGGGACGGGCACAGGTGATGCAGGCAGAAGCAGCAGGAATCGAACCAGATGTTCGGATGAATCCGATTTTATTAAAGCCAACGAGCGATGTAGGAAGTCAGGTAATTGTAAATGGAGTAGTACAGGGAAATCAAGGGGCAAAGGAATATTTTGCAAGAAAGAAGGAATGGATTCCGACTATTCTTCGTTCCTACCAACAATTGGAAAAAATGGCAGATATTATTGTAATCGAGGGCGCTGGAAGTCCGGCAGAAATCAATTTAAAACAAAACGATATTGTAAATATGGGTTTGGCAAAAATGGTGGATGCTCCTGTTGTTTTGGTAGGAGATATTGATCGGGGCGGCGTTTTTGCTCAATTATTTGGTACGGTAATGTTGCTGGAAGCAGAAGAGCGAAATCGGATCAAAGGGTTGGTGATTAATAAGTTTCGGGGAGATCGAACGATTTTAGATTCAGGAATAAAACAGATGGAACAACTATGCCAAATCCCAATGGCAGGCGTAATCCCATATATGAATGTAGATATTGAAGACGAAGATAGTTTATCCGAACGTTTCAACAAAAAAACGAACAGGGCGGCGGCACTCAATATTACAGTAATTCGCTTTCCTCATATTTCAAACTTTACGGATTTTAATCCATTGGAGCGAATTGAATCGGTAAATTTAAATTATATTACAAAGGTATCTGAATTTGGAAATCCTGATCTCGTTATTTTACCAGGAACGAAAAATACGATAGGTGATTTGAAATGGCTGCGTCAAAGTGGACTGGAAGCTATGATAAAGAAATACTATAATGTGGGAGGAAACATTCTTGGAATCTGTGGAGGATTTCAGATGATGGGACAGGAATTGGACGATCCATTTGGTATAGAAGAGGTGGGGACAGTTCAAGGAATTGGCTTATTTCCAATGCGTACGATAATGGAAAGGGAAAAAGTATGTACAAGAGTAAATGGGACGGTCCAATCCTCATGGTTTCAGCGTTTAAAAGGAGCCTGTTTTTCAGGATATGAAATTCATATGGGACGTTCTGTCTGGTCAGGGGAAGAATTAGGAATTAGTTTTTCTAAATTAGAAGATCAAAATGGACAGAAAAAACAAGATGGATGGGTAAAGGAACATATTATTGGAACCTACGTCCACGGGATATTTGAAGAGGGAACATTTACAGAGCGATTGATTCAGTCATTATTGGAGCAAAAAGGAATTTCTCAAATGGAACAAATAACAAGTTTTCGAGATTATAAAGAGAAACAATATGACTTGCTTGCAAATATCGTTCGAGATCATATTGATATGGATTTGCTGTATCGAATCATTGGTATTTCTAATTAAGATCCCTCTGGATGGCGGTAATTAGGCAGAATTTTTAGGAAAGGACTGGAAAAAATGAATATGAAACAACTATCTCCACAAGAAATTGAACTGCTCAGCTTTGAAATAATTGAGAGGGAATTGGGACATGAACTAGATCCAGTTTTAAAACCAATTATAAAGCGAGTTATTCATACTACCGCAGATTTTAGCTATGTGGATACACTTACTTTTTCGGAACATGCAGTGGAAAAGGCGATAGAAGCGTTAAAAAATGGAGCATCCATTGTTACCGATACGAATATGGCAAAGGCAGGAATTAATAAAAATAAATTATCCGAACTAGGTGGACAAGTGTATTGTTTTATGGCAGATGAAGATGTGGCGTTGGAAGCCAAACGAAGGGGGATTACAAGAGCGGCAGTTAGTATGGAAAAGGCTGCTAAAATGGATCAAAACGTAATCTTTGCAATTGGGAACGCTCCAACTGCATTGATGCGATTATATGAATTAATACAAGAAGAAAAAATAAAGCCAGAATTAATTATTGGAGTTCCAGTAGGATTTGTCCATGTGGTAGAAGCGAAGGAATTAATTCTTAAAACAGAAGTGCCATTTATTGTAGCGAGAGGAAGAAAGGGCGGCAGTAACGTTGCAGCAGCAATTTGCAATGCACTGTTATATCAAATAAAAAAAACATGAAAATCCCTATTGACATAGTGGGGGTTCTATGATACTATGTTAGTTAGTTAAAACTAATTAAAACATTCGTTTTTATTTACACCGTCTTAAATATGAGAAATGCGCTGTGCGTGTTTCTCATTATTTGGGATATTTGGTTAGGTAAAACTAATTTTTGAGAATAAAATAGAATGGAGGGAATGGAAGATGAGTGTCGTAATTATTGGCGGAAATGAATGTATGGTTTGCCAGTATCAAAAGATATGCAAAGAATATGGATGTAAAGCCAAGATATTTGTAAAAGAAAAAGGCGGAATAAAAAAGAAGCTTGGAAATCCAGACCTGCTTGTCTTGTTTACTGGTACTGCATCTCATAAAATGGTAATTAGTGCGTCTCAAGAAGCAAAGAGAAATCAAATCCCGATTGCGAGGGTATCCACCAGTAGTGCCACTGCTCTTCAAAATGCACTTTGCGAGTTCTGTGCAAAAACAGGATAAAATGGCAGATGCACAGAAAACAGGATAAGTGTTTATAGTTTTTTAGAAAGGGGGCGTATTTCATGCCTTTAACGATGGCGGTACCAGGACAGAAAAATGCAATTAAGCGAGTTGGCGGTAAAGAAGAAACGAGAAAGTTTCTGGAAAAACTTGGTTTGGTAGTTGGAGCAATTGTGACAGTTGTTGCGGAAAACGCAGGAAATGTAATTATTAATATAAAAGATTCACGTGTTGCAATTAGTTCTGAAATGGCAAATAAAATTATAATTTAACCAAATTTAGAAAGTCCTACGCTTCCATTATGGAGAACAAGTGGATGGGGACTGATGAATGAAGAAAGAATGAGGATAGTATAATTATGAAAACATTAAGAGAGGTAGAGTGCGGTAAGACGGTAAAGACAGTAAAGCTACACGGAGAAGGTGCAGTAAAACGACGTATTATGGATATGGGAATTACAAAGGGTGTGGAAATTTTTGTAAGAAAAGTAGCACCGTTGGGAGATCCAATTGAAGTGAAAGTACGAGGATATGAATTATCTCTGAGAAAGGCAGATGCAGAGATGATTGAAGTTCAAGAAGAATATTAGTAGAGATTAGAAAGTCGAGGTAGCATATGTCAGTAAAAATTGCACTTGCGGGTAATCCAAACAGTGGGAAAACAACGTTATTTAATGCGTTAACAGGGTCGAATCAATTTGTTGGGAATTGGCCAGGGGTTACCGTGGAAAAAAAAGAAGGAAAACTAAAAGGGAGAAAAGATGTTATTATTACGGACCTGCCAGGAATTTATTCCTTGTCTCCCTATACATTAGAAGAAGTTGTAGCAAGAAATTATTTGCTTCAAGAAAGACCAGATGCGATTTTAAATATTGTAGATGGTACGAATATTGAAAGAAATCTTTATCTAAGTACACAGTTAATGGAACTAGGAATCCCTGTTGTTATGGCTGTGAATATGATGGATCTTGTAAAAAAGAATGGTGATGTGATTCATACAAAGGAATTAGAACGAACACTTGGATGTCCAGTGATAGAGATTTCGGCATTAAAGGGAACTGGAATTGTAGAGGCTGCGGATATGGCAGTGAAGGCAGCAGAAAGCAAAAAAGAAGTTGTGCCAGTACACCAGTTTTCGGATGAAGTAGAGGCTGTATTGGATGAAATTGAAGCAATGCTTACGAGTGTACCAGAATCTCAAAGACGTTTTTATGCAATTAAATTATTTGAGAGAGACGATAAGATTTCATTGCAGCAAAAACCAGATATAGAAGAGTTAATCCAGAAGGCAGAAGAAAAATGGGATGATGACAGTGAAAGCATCATCACAAATGAACGTTATGTATACATATCTTCGATTATTCAGAAATGCTGTACGAAAAACAAACAGGGTACACTTTCTATTTCAGATAAAATTGACCGAATTGTTACGAATCGCTGGTTGGCGCTTCCAATCTTTGCCGTAGTAATGTTTATTGTATATTATGTATCGGTGTCCACTGTGGGTACAATTGCAACCGATTGGGCGAACGACGGAGTATTTGGAGATGGATGGTATCTCTTTGGTATTGGAAGATCTGCTTATGAAGAAGCCGCAGAAGAATATGAAATTAACGGTATGAAAGTAGATGCTTTTATTGAAGCCGCAGAGGAAGATGGAATCTCTGTAAAAAATATTCAGAGTGTATTAGAAGAGACCGACATGGATGAGTCGGAAATGGAAGATGCGATTGCCAGTTTTGCAAAAAAAGCTAAGAATATTGAGACTGCGATTGATTTAGAAGATGAAGATGGAAACGTAGTAGAAACATTGAATGTGGAAATCGAAGATTTTGAAACTGCGTTACAGGCAGTTCAAGAAGGGGAACCAGATCCTGCCGATTTTAGAGTATGGGTACCTGGTATTCCAGTTCTTTTAGAAGAAGCACTGGATGCAGTGAATTGTGCAGCATGGCTGAAAGGTTTGATTTTAAAGGGTATTGTAGCTGGCGTTGGAGCAGTACTTGGATTTGTTCCTCAGATGTTGATTTTGTTTATTTTCTTGGCATTTTTAGAATCGTGTGGATATATGTCTAGAATTGCATTTATTATGGATCGTATTTTCCGTAAGTTTGGACTTTCTGGTAAATCATTTATTCCAATGTTGATTGGAACAGGATGTGGTGTCCCTGGTGTTATGGCGTCCAGAACGATTGAAAATGACAGAGACAGAAAAATGACAATTATGACGACAACGTTTATTCCGTGTAGTGCGAAGCTGCCAATTATTGCATTAATCGCAGGCGCTCTATTTCATGGAGCATGGTGGGTTGCACCAAGCGCATATTTTGTAGGAATTGCTGCCATTATTTGTTCTGGTATTATATTAAAGAAGACAAAAATGTTTGCTGGCGATCCAGCTCCGTTCGTCATGGAACTTCCAGCTTATCACTGGCCAACAGTTACGAATATATTAAGAAGTATGTGGGAACGTGGATGGTCCTTCATCAAAAAAGCAGGTACTGTTATTTTGCTTTCCACAATCATAATATGGTTTACATCGAACTTTGGATTTACCGATGGTAAATTTGGAATGGTGGAAGAGTTATCCGATGGTCTGCTGGCTCAGATTGGTGCATTCATTGCCCCATTGTTTGCTCCTTTGGGATGGGGAGATTGGAAATCTGCGGTAGCAGCAATTACTGGATTAGTTGCAAAAGAAAATGTGGTAGGAACTTTTGGTATTCTGTTTGGATTTGCTGAAGTAGCAGAAGACGGACAGGAGATTTGGACGACATTAGCTTCTAGTTTCACTACAGTGGCGGCATATTCGTTCTTAGTATTTAACTTGCTTTGTGCGCCTTGTTTTGCAGCGATTGGTGCAATTAAGCGTGAAATGAATAATGCAAAATGGACTTGGTTTGCAATTGGTTATCAAACAATTTTTGCCTATATCGTGTCATTTTGTATTTTCCATATTGGTTCTCTATTTACAACTGGTGAGTTTAGCATTTTTACGATTATGGCGGTATGCTTGATTGCGGGATTTATTTACCTGCTTATCCGTCCATATAAGGAAGAAGAAAGATTAAGTATATCTTCAGCTAAAGTTTGAAAATAGAAAGGAGAATTCTATGCTCCATTTTATAATGGAAAATTTATCGACGATTATTATCGGTATTTTATTGCTTGCAGTAGTAGTATTAATTGTTAAAAAAATGAGAAATGATAAAAAGAGTGGAAAATCTTCTTGTGGATGCGGATGCGGAGGATGTGCTTCTGCCAGTATATGTCATCCAGAAAATCATAAAAAATGAAAAAATATAAGTGAAGCATCTGTATAATATGAAATAACCTCGCATAGACTGTACAAAACAGTCTGCGAGGTTACTTTTTTGCGGGATTATATAGAAGAACGTGCTGTCGAAATTGGTGAATATATTGTACAGTACCATTCCACCGTCCGTCAAACTGCAAAACAGTTTGGAGTCAGTAAAAGTACAGTGCATAAAGATGTGACACAAAGACTTTTACAAATCAACCCAGTTCTGGCAAAGGAAGCCAGAGTGATTCTCGATATTAATAAATCCGAACGTCATATCCGTGGGGGAATGGCTACAAGAGAAAAATACAGACATAAAAAGAATTAAGAAGGAGAACAGCCTCCGCACTGCGGAGGCTGTAAATGTTATGAAAAAGGGAGATATAAAAACGAAAATCCGTAATTTTTAAGGGGGGGGGGGGTACCCGGTGGTTTCCCACCGGGTATGAGTATGAAAAAGCTTTTATTCAAGTGATGGGGATCAACTTGAATGTACTTCATTTAGTACAATTTTAGTATAAGAAAAAAATGTGTCCAAAGTTTGACGTGTTTATGAAATTGTTATGAATTAACTAAAAAAAATCTTAAGGCTTTCTTGCAAAATTAGTATAGCCTTATTTTTTTATGAAAAGCTCTTTCAAAAACGAATAGAATTGGGTATAATAATAACATTAAAGTTGACAGTTATACTGTTAAAGAAAGGAGTTTTTCATGGCATTTGGGTCAGGTGATGTAGGATTTGATCTAGGTACAACGAACATAGTAGTTTGTATTAATAAAAAAGGTGTTGTAGTAAGAGAACCAGCAGTAGTTGCATTTGATAGAAGTAATAATGAAGTGGAAACGTTTGGAGAAGAAGCAAAAGAGATTATTGGAAGGGCTGCGGGTAATATTATTGCAGTGCATCCATTAATCCATGGAACGATTTCTAACTATACAGTTGCAGAAAAAATGGTGGATTATTTTCTTTGGAAAGCAGTTGGAAGAAGAACACTCTGTAAGCCTAGAGTTTGCGTAGGCGTTCCAACAGGAGCAACAGAAACAGAAAGAAAAACGGTGGCAGATATTTGTTACAGTGCAGGAGCCAGAAATGTAGTAGTCGTTGACAAAGCAGTTTTGGCTGCACTTGGTTCTGGAATTGATATTGGCCAAAAAGAGGGAATGATGATTGTCGATATTGGAGGAGGAACAACGGATATTGCAGTTGTCTCCATGGGAGGAACGGTTGTTGGTAAATCGATTCAAATTGCAGGAGGAGATTTTGATGAATCCATTGTTACATATATAAAGGATCAATATAATCTCTTAATTGATATAGCAGTTGCAGAAGAAATCAAAAAGAAAGTTGGAACTTGTAAGATGATGCTTCAGGAAAAATCTATGAAGATAAGAGGATATAATATGGAAGATGGCATGATCCAAGAGGTTGTAATTACTTCTTCTGAAATAAAGGGAGCATTGGATAAAAATGTAAAAAAGATTATTAATGCAATTAAACAAATTTTAATCGTTACTCCTCCAGAAATGAAGCAATCGGTAATGGAACAGGGAATTATGTTAAGTGGTGGAAGCGCATTGTTAAGTGGAATGGAACTGAGAATTGAAACGGAGCTTGGAATTACAACAATGACTTCGGATGATCCAGTGAATTGTACTGCAATCGGAGCTAGTAAGTATTTTTCGTTATTAAGTAAACAGCGGTTAAATCGAAAATAAGACTGGATGGAGGAATTTTGTGGCGCAGTTAGAAGGATATATAGAGAGAATTGTATATCGTAATGAAGAAAATGGATATAGTGTTCTGATTATTGGAAAAGGATCGGAGGAGGTTTCGGCAGTTGGTTTTTTTCCAGAAATTGCGGAAGGAGAATATTTAGAGATTACAGGCGAAGTTGTACAGCATCCGATGTATGGAGAACAATGGAAAATAACAAGTTATCAATTTGTAGTGCCTTCTGACTCTACATCTACAGAACGGTATTTGGCTTCTGGTGCAATTAAAGGAATTAAAGAGGCGTTAGCCAAACGAATTGTAAAGGCGTTTGGGGATGAAACATTTCGTATTATTGAAGAAGAACCAGAACGATTGGCAGAAGTCAAAGGAATTAGTGAACGAAAAGCAAGAGAAATTGCTGCTCAAGTATCAGAAAAACGAGATGCCAGAAAAGCAATGATTTTTTTGCAAGAATATGGAATTACCTTAAATTTAGCTGCTAAAATTTATCAACAGTATGGGCAGAGACTTTATACAGTTATAAAAGAAAATCCCTATCAACTGGCAGACGATATTACTGGGGTCGGATTTAAAATGGCAGATGAAATTGCAAAGAAGTCTGGAATTGCAGTGAATTCTCAATTTCGTATTCGCAGTGGAATTATTTATACATTGCAGCAGGCAGCAGCGCAGGGGCATACGTATTTGCCGATGAGTCAATTATTATACCAAGTTTCTGAACTGCTTCAGATGGAAATGGAAGCTTCTGAAAACGATTTATTGGATATGGCGGTAGAACGAAAATTGGTGATCAAAAATATAGAAGAAAGGCAGCAAGTCTATTTATCCCAATACTATTATATGGAGTTGAATACGGCAAAGATGCTGCATGATTTAAACATTCGTGAAGAAGTACCAGAGGAGCGAATGGAAAAGACGATTGCTAAAATAGAAAAAGAATCTGGATTCGAGTTGGATTTTATTCAAAAGATGGCAGTGAAGGAAGCAATTCGGAATGGTTTAACTATTATTACTGGTGGCCCAGGTACTGGAAAGACGACAACGATTAACGCAATTATTCATTATTTTATTCAAGAAGGAATGGATATTTTATTAGCAGCACCGACGGGTAGGGCGGCAAAGCGTATGACCGAAACAACAGGATATGAGGCACAGACCATTCATCGGATGTTAGAATTAACTGGAACATTGGAAGATGATCGGAGTACAATGTCATTTTCTAAAAATGAAGAAAATCCGTTAGAAGCAGATGTCGTTATTATTGATGAAATGTCTATGGTAGACATTTTTTTGATGCATGCGCTTTTAAAAGCAGTGGCAGTCGGAACACGTCTTATACTCGTTGGAGATGTAAATCAGCTTCCAAGTGTGGGGGCTGGAAATGTATTAAAAGATGTAATTCATTCCCATAGTTTTCCAACGGTGAAATTAACGAAGATTTTTCGCCAGGCTTCCGAAAGCGATATTATTGTAAATGCACATAAAATTAATGATGGAGAAGAAGTAATTCCGAGAAAGGGAAGTAGAGATTTTTTGTTTATTCAAAGAGATAATCCAGGAACTATTATGGGAGCTACCATTACTCTTGTGAGAGATAAACTACCTAATTATGTAAAAGCAGAGGAGCGAGAAATTCAAGTACTTACTCCGATGAGAAAGGGGAATCTTGGAGTCGATCAAATCAATCGAGAACTTCAGCAGGCATTGAATCCTCCAGATTCGAGTAAGAAAGAACATAAAGTAGGAGATGTTATTTTGCGTGAAGGGGATAAAGTCATGCAAATTAAAAATAATTACCAGATGGAATGGGAGGTAGTAAGTAAGTATAATATTCCAGTCGATAAGGGAATTGGAGTATTTAACGGAGATATTGGATTTATCCGTGAAATTAATGAATTTACAGAACAGATTATAGTGGAATTTGATGAAAGAAAACGAGTTACCTATGAGTTTAAACAATCAGATGAATTGGAGCTGGCTTATGCAGTTACCATTCACAAATCGCAGGGAAGCGAATATCCAGCGGTTGTGCTTCCGCTTTTATCAGGCCCTAGAATGCTTATGACAAGAAATTTATTGTATACGGCAGTAACGAGAGCAAAGAATTGTGTCTGTATTGTTGGAAGTTTAAAAACGTTTCAAGATATGATTCATAATGAACAGGAGCAAAAACGTTATAGTGGATTAAAGGACAGAATTCAAGAACTGGAAGGGGGACTTGAATGAGAGAAGGACTGATTTGGGAGCTCTTTTTTCCGATTCGTTGTCCTGTCTGTTTAGGAATTACAACTTCCAAAAAACGAGGGATCTGTGAAGAATGTATTCCATACTTGCAATATATAGAAGAACCACGGTGTAAAAAGTGTGGAAAAAGGGTTATGCAAGAAGAAATTGAGTATTGTTACGATTGTACCAAACATCTTAGGAGTTTTGAAGAAGGCGTATCGTTGTTAGATTATTCTCTTCCATGGGTAAGACGTGTAATGGCTCAAATTAAGTATCAGAATCACCGTCAATATTTGGACGTTTTATGCAGAGAGTTTTATCAAAAATATAGAAAAAAAGTGGAACAATGGAACTGTGAAGTAATGTTGCCAGTTCCAATTCACAATTCCAGAAGAAGAAAAAGAGGATTTAACCAGGCAGAGGAAATTGCCTGGCGTTTGGGAGAACTGTTTGAGATTCCAGTCGATTGCAGCTGTTTGAAACGTGTGAAAAAGACATTACCACAAAAAGAATTGAATAGTCGAGAGCGAATGAATAATCTAAAAGGAGCATTTGCTGCAAAAAAAATAAAACAATCGTACAAAAAAGTATTGTTAGTAGATGATATTTTTACGACAGGAAGTACGGCGGAAATTTGTACGAGAGAATTAAAGGCAATTGGAGTAGAACAGGTTTATATTTTAACATTGGCAATTGGAAGAGGAACATCATAAAATTATTTTAATGTATAATTCAATAAAATTTTAGAAAAAATCAGTTTTTGTTTATATTCACATAGGAAGTCTTGTGGTATAATAAACAATAATGTGAGTACTTATAGATGTCCATACAAAGGAGTGATAAAGCCGTGAAATTAAGGACAAAACTGTGGATTTCTTTTGGATGTATTATTGTTGTTCCGATTATTCTTTTAATTGTGTTTGCGAACCTTTTGGTCATTTATCAGTTAAATGTAATTAATGAGACTTATAATATTGAAAGTACAATTGAAGATATTTTTCCAAATTCTACCAGATTATTTAATCGTCTCACGGGAGAAATTCAAAAGGCGATTCAACTAGAAATAGAACAAGATCCAGACATGTTTCAAAGACGAGAAACATTGGAGGAATTAAGCAATCAATTAAAAAATAAAAATACATCGTTAGTAGTACGAAAGAATGATCAAATTATTTATTCTTCCAGTGATGATTTGGAAGAAATTTATGGAGAACTGCCATTATATGGAGAAGGAAATAACGAAGTTTTAAATGGTCAATATTTTGGTGGAAAAGAAGCACGCCTTGTAAAAGCACAGGATTTTAAATTTAGTGATGGCGCCGATGGTACAGTATTTATTATCACATCTTTAAATAGTTGGATTCCAGAATTAAAAACAATGGTGATACAGCTTATAGCAGCAGTTATATTGATTCTTATTTTAACTGCTTCCATATTTAGTTATTGGATTTATCATTCTGTCTTAAGACCATTGAATCAATTAAAAGATGCTACCAAAAATATAAAAGATGGAAATCTGGATTTTGTTATTGAAGCAGACGAACGAGATGAGATTGGTCAGCTCTGTATTGGATTTGAGGAAATGAGACAGCGGCTCAAAGAGTCGGCAGAAGAAAAATTGCAGTTTGATGCGGATAATAAAGAATTAATCAGTAATATCTCTCATGACTTAAAAACTCCAATTACAGCAATTAAAGGATATGTTGAAGGAATTATGGATGGTGTGGCAGATACACCGCAAAAGATGGATCGTTACATTCATACAATTTACAACAAAGCAAATGATATGGATCGATTGATCAATGAATTAACATTTTATTCTAAAATTGATACAAACAGAATTCCATATACATTTTCCAAAATTAATGTAGCCGATTACTTTGGAGATTGTGCAGAAGAAGTAGGAATGGATTTGGAGGCAAAAAATATTCTGTTCAGCTATTATAATTACTGTGATGAGTCAGTCATAATAATTGCAGATGCAGAACAAATGAAACGAGTGATTAATAATATTATTAGTAATTCGATTAAATATATGGACAAGCCGCAGGGAAAAATTAATATTAGGATCAAAGATGTCGGGGATTTTATTCAGGTAGAAATTGAAGACAATGGAAAGGGAATTGCACAAAAAGAATTGCCATATATCTTTGATCGTTTTTATCGAACCGATTCTTCGAGAAATTCTGCTCAAGGAGGAAGTGGCATTGGATTATCCATTGTAAAAAAGATTATTGAAGATCATGGAGGAAAAATATGGGCCAGCAGCAAGCTAGGAACTGGCACAGTCATGAATTTTGTATTGAGAAAGTATCAGGAGGTTCACAATGAGTAAGATTTTGATTGTAGAAGATGAAGAAAGTATTGCAGAATTGGAAAAAGACTATTTAGAGTTGAGTGGATTTGAGGTTCATATTGAGACAAACGGAGAAACTGGTTTGAAGGAAGCTTTAGAAGGTGATTATGATTTAATTCTTTTAGACTTAATGCTTCCAGGTGTGGACGGATTTGAAATTTGTAAAAGAGTGCGTAAAGTGAAAAATACCCCGATTTTACTTGTTTCTGCAAAAAAAGATGATATTGATAAAATACGAGGATTAGGACTCGGAGCAGACGATTATGTAACAAAGCCATTTAGCCCAAGTGAGTTAGTAGCCCGTGTAAAGGCACATTTGGCTCGTTATGAGCGTTTGATTGGAAGTGCAGTACAGGAGAATGAAATTATTGAAATTCGAGGAATTAAAATTGATAAAACAGCACGAAGAGTTTATGTAAATGGAGAAGAAAAACAGTTTACTACAAAGGAATTTGATTTACTTACTTTTTTAGCACAAAATCCAAACCGTGTATTTACAAAGGAAGAGTTATTCCGAGAAATTTGGGATATGGAAAGTGTCGGAGATATTGCTACAGTTACCGTTCATATTAAAAAAATTCGAGAAAAAATTGAATTTGACACAGCAAAACCACAATATATTGAAACAATATGGGGAGTGGGATACCGGTTTAAAGTATGAGAAAGAAATACATTTTATTTGATTTAGACGGAACTTTGACGGACCCAATGGTGGGCATTACGAAATCGGCACAGTATGCACTGCAAAAATTTGGAATAAAAATAACCGATCATAAATCATTAAGTTTTTTTATTGGTCCTCCTTTGCGGGACAGCTTCTGTCAATATTATGGGATGACACAAGAGGAGGCGGGAAGAGCAATTCAATATTATAGAGAATACTACACGCCAATAGGAATTTTTGAAAATGAGCTTTATGAAGGTATTGAAGAAATGCTGATTCATTTGAAAAAAGAGGAACATACCATTGTGCTTGCCACTTCTAAACCTGAAGTATTTGCAAAGCAAATTTTAGAATATTTTCAAATTGCTCCATATTTTGATTTTGTAGCAGGTTCCGATTTAGAAGAGACACGTGTAAAAAAAGCAGATGTGATCCAATATGCATTGAAACAGTTTCCTGCTGATTTCAGGATGGAAGTGATTATGGTGGGAGATCGATGCTATGATATTGAGGGGGCTCGTCAATGCGGCATTCGTGTAGGTGCGGTTACATATGGGTATGGAAGTTTACAAGAACTGGAAAAGGCAAAGCCTGATTGGATTGTAGCAACAGTCAAAGAGTTGGAACAACAGCTGTGCAGTGGGTATGTAAAATAATGTAAGAATTATTCTGCTATAGAAAAATTTATGCGATCAAAGAGAAAAAAGACTTGACGGATCTAGGCACATGTGTTATAGTGAGAAAGCGTGTGGAAGACGCCAGGTCTTTTTTTTGTACAAAAAAGTCTGGAATGATAATGAATACAAGTGGAGGTGGAAGTTGTGCGCGTAAAGATCACATTGGCATGTACACAATGCAAACAACGTAATTACAACATGACGAAGGAAAAGAAAAATCATCCTGAGCGCATGGAAACAAAGAAGTACTGTAAATTCTGTAAGTCACATACGTTACACAAGGAAACCAAGTAATCGGTTTTTAGAGGAGCATTTATATGGAAGAAACAGGAAAAGTAAAAAAGAAGCAGAAAGATGCGAAGAAAGAAAAGAGTTTCTTCAAAGGTTTGCAGACTGAATTTAAGAAAATTATCTGGCCAGACAAAGAATCACTTTGGAGACAAACAACGGTGGTGCTGATCATTTCAATTATTATGTGTGGATTTATTCGTTTAATTGATATACTTGTTCAGTTTGGTGTTGAGTTCATTGTAAAATAAGTGAGGTAATGATATGGCAGAGGCGCATTGGTATGTGGTGCATACTTATTCAGGTTATGAAAACAAAGTGAAAGTTGACATTGAAAAAACAATTGAAAACCGCAAACTTCAGGATCAGATTCTCGAAGTATCCGTACCTCTTCAGGAAGTAGAAGAATTGAAAAATGGACAGAGAAAATCCAGTATGAAAAAGATGTTTCCTGGCTATGTATTATTGTATATGATTATGAATGATGATACATGGTATGTTGTACGAAATACAAGAGGTGTCACAGGATTTGTTGGACCAGGGTCCAAACCAGTACCATTGACAGAAGAGGAAATGGAAAATCTTGGAATTCGGACGAATGATCTTATTGTTGATTTTAAGGTTGGAGATACGATTAAAGTCGTAAATGGCGCATGGGAAGATACCATTGGAGTGATCCAGTCCATCGACTTGCAAAAACAAAAGATTATAATCAATGTTGATATGTTCGGTCGTGAAACACCAGTTGAGTTGAATTTCACGGATGTAGAGAAGATGTAAAAAGACGTCAGCAGTCGTTGGCTGTTGATCGTGGGAGGGAAATCCCCGTAAATACCACAGATTTTAGGAGGTGCCAAAAATGGCAAAGAAAGTAACAGGATATATTAAATTACAAATCCCAGCTGGTAAGGCAACACCAGCACCACCAGTTGGTCCTGCTTTAGGTCAGCATGGTGTAAATATTGTACAGTTTACAAAGGAGTTCAATGCAAGAACAGCAGATCAGGCTGGTATGGTTATTCCAGTTGTTATTACTGTATATGCAGACAGAAGTTTCAGCTTCATCACAAAGACTCCTCCAGCAGCAGTTTTATTAAAGAAGGCTTGTAATCTTAAGTCTGGTTCCGCAGCACCAAATAAGACAAAAGTTGCAAAGATCAGCAAAGCAGAAATTCAGAAAATTGCTGAATTAAAGATGCCAGATTTAAATGCAGCTAGTTTAGAAGCTGCAATGAGCATGATCGCTGGTACAGCTCGCAGTATGGGTATTACAGTTGAAGAGTAAAATCTATACCGTTGTTTATAGAATTTGTAGAACGTGGGAGGGAAATTCCCGCAAATACCACTAGGAGGTTATTCATAATGAAAAGAGGAAAAAAGTACGTAGAGGCTGCTAAATTAGTAGACCGCGCTACTCTTTATGATAAGGAAGAAGCAATTGCGTTAGTAAAAAAAGCTTCTGTTGCAAAATTTGATGAAACAGTTGAAGTTCATATCAGAACTGGCTGCGATGGACGTCATGCAGATCAACAGGTTCGTGGAGCTGTTGTATTGCCACATGGAACAGGAAAGACAGTTCGTGTATTAGTATTTGCTAAGGGCGCTAAGGCAGACGAAGCAAAGGCTGCTGGTGCTGAATTTGTTGGAGCAGAAGAATTAATTCCAAAGATTCAGAATGAAGGTTGGTTGGATTTTGATGTTGTAGTAGCTACACCAGATATGATGGGTGTTGTTGGTCGTTTAGGTCGTATCCTTGGACCAAAGGGATTAATGCCAAATCCAAAGGCTGGTACTGTAACAATGGACGTTACAAAGGCAGTAAATGATATCAAAGCTGGTAAGATTGAATATAGACTGGACAAGACAAACATTATCCACGTGCCAGTAGGAAAGGTTTCCTTTACAGAGGAAAAATTAGGCGACAACTTCCAGACGCTTATGGATGCCATCATCAAAGCAAAACCAAGTACATTAAAGGGACAGTATATTAGAAGCGTTACATTGAGTTCCACAATGGGACCTGGTGTAAAGCTGAATGTCATGAAATTAATGAACTAATTTAAATTTGATGTTGACATGGAATAAATTTTATGATATATAGTTATTGGCTGTGAAAGCAGCAATATATGCCGAAGACAGTAGGTGTCGTAAGACGTAAGGAGAAAACGCCTACCGAGGATTAAGAATTCATGAATTAAGAATCTTAAGGAGCCTCTCTGTCTTGGCAGAGAGGCTTTTCGGCTACCATGAGTGCTTTTTGGCACTCCAAATCTAATAAGGAGGGCAAAACACATGGCTAAGGTAGAGTTAAAGAAACCAGTCGTAGAAGAAATCAAGGCTGCGTTAGATGGTGCGAAAGCAGCAGTTGTAGTTGACCATCGTGGACTTACTGTAGAACAAGATACACAGCTTCGTAAAACATTAAGAGAAGCTGGAGTTTCTTATAAAGTATATAAGAACACAATGATCAATTTTGCAATTCAAGATACAGAGTTTGCTTCTTTAGCAGCACACTTAGAAGGACCTACAGCTTTAGCTACATCTAAGACAGATGCAGCAATGCCAGCAAAACTTCTGTTTGAGTTCTCAAAGAAGAACCCACAGTTAGAGCTTAAGGCTGGTGTTGTAGAAGGTACTTACTACGACCAGGATGGAATTAAAGTAATTGCAACGATTCCATCAAGAGACGAATTACTTTCCAAGTTCCTTGGAAGCATTCAATCTCCAATTACAAATTTTGCTCGTGTTATCAAGCAAATTGCAGAAGCACAGGAAGAAGCATAATTGATGTTGAAATTTTTCTATTTTTAGTGAGACGAATGAAAATGTCTGCGCAGCAGGCAATAAGTCTGTAAATAATATTTTGAATATGGAGGAAAATAAAATGGCAAAGTTAACAACAGCTGAATTTATTGAAGCGATTAAAGAATTAACTGTATTAGAGTTAAATGATTTAGTAAAAGCATGTGAAGAAGAATTTGGTGTATCCGCAGCAGCAGGTGTTGTTGTAGCAGCAGGTGCAGGTGCAGCTGAAGCAGAAGAAGAAAAGACAGAATTTGATGTAGAATTAACAGAAGTTGGTGCAAACAAGGTTAAGGTTATCAAGGCTGTTCGTGAAGCTACAGGTTTAGGCTTAAAGGAAGCTAAGGAAGTTGTAGATAACGCTCCTAAGGCAATTAAGACTGGTGTTTCTAAGGAAGAAGCAAACGCTTTAAAGGAAAAGTTAGAAGCAGAAGGAGCAAAGGTTACAATCAAATAATTGATGTAAGTGATTGCAGCTCGGAGGTACTTGTTTTACAAGGCTTCCGAGCTTTTTTCAGATGGGGGAGGAAATATCGTTTTCAATTAGAGTATTAAAGTAATGATTGTATGAGAATTTATTCTTTTGTTTGGGAAAGAGAAAATAGGTGAAAATTTGCAGGATATATTAGAATTAGTAAAGACTGGTATTCAGTGGATTTATGATAACTTCTCTATATTTAATATTTTTTTTGCAATAGCAATTGTATTTTTTCAGAGAAAATCTCCAAAAGAAGTATGGGCATGGCTTCTGTTGCTCTATTTTATCCCTATCGTGGGATTTCTTCTTTATATGGTTGTGCATCAGGATATGCATAAAAAACATATGTTTCGGATCAAAGAGATTGAAGATGAATTAAATTACACGATTCGGAAGCAGGAACAGAGCCTGCATGAGAAAAGATTTCAAATTTCAAACCCTAATATGGAAGCGCATAGGGATTTGGTCATGTATAATTTGGAGACAGGAGGAGCTGTTTATACGGAGGATAACTCTGTAGATATTTATACGGATGGAAGAGAAAAATTTCAGCGTTTGATTGAGGAAATTGACAAAGCAGAACAGTTTATTCATATTCAATATTATATTATTCAAAAAGATGAACTGTTTGAAAATATAAAAGCCCATTTAGTAAAAAAAGTAAAACAGGGCGTGGAAGTTCGCATTTTATATGACAGTATGGGATGCCGTTCTATGAGAAGATCGGATTGGAAATGGTTGGAACAGCATGGAATAAAAACTGGAGACTTTTTCCCTGCTTCATTAAAATGGCTTCATGTCCGTGTGAATTATAGGAATCATCGCAAAATTGTAGTAATTGATGGAAAAGTAGGTTTTATTGGTGGATACAATATTGGAAGAGAGTATATTTCTCTGGATGAAAAGTTTGGATATTGGAGAGACACTCATCTAGTATTGTATGGTTCTGCGGTGAATGCCTTACAAGTTCGATTTGCATTGGATTGGAATTATGCGACAAAGGAAAATCTGTTTTTACAACAAAAATACTTTCAAGACCATCCAGAACAGTGGAAGGGAAAAACAGGAATTCAGATTATTACAAGTGGCCCTGATTCTAAGTTTCAGCAAATTCGAGATAATTATGTGAGTTTAATGCATAAAGCCAAGAAAAGAATTTATGTTCAAACACCATACTTTATTCCAGATGAGACGATATTATCGGCGTTGATTATAGCAGTGAAATCGGGTGTGGATGTTAGAATTATGATTCCATGTAAGCCAGACCATCCATTTGTTTATTGGGCTACGTATTCTTATATGGGAGAACTATTACAGGCTGGAGCTAGATGTTATACGTATGAAGATGGCTTTTTACATGCAAAGGGAATCACTGTCGATGGTGCTGTCACATGCTATGGGACTGCAAACATGGATATCCGAAGTTTTATGGTAAATTTTGAAGTGAATGCGACCATTTATGATGCAGAGGTAACTAGAAAAATGGAAGCAATTTTTCGGCATGATATTACGCATTGTAAAGAAGTAACGCTGGAAACTTATAATAATAGAAGCTTTGGAATAAGAGTGAAAGAACAGTTATTTCGCTTACTTTCACCAGTGCTTTAATAGGTAAGAGAAAAAAGCTGCCCCAGGGCAGCTTTTGCAGCAATTAAAGATTAAGAGAAGAACGAGAGTGAGAAGACATATAGCTGTTATGGTATCTTGGATCAAACGTTACTTCTTGTCCAAACCAATCAGGAGGGACGAATTGGTCAGCTGCCTCTTTTGTAGGAAATTCTACTTCTGCCATGATGAGACCAGCATACTCACCAAAAAAGATATCTAATTCGACGGTATAGGAAGTTTCAATTGGAATAAGATACCGTTTCTTTGTAATGATCTGTCCATCTGCTTTTGCTTTTAAGTGTTCGTACGATTTTTGGTCGAGTGGAAGATTATATTCTTCCCTCATAAGAAGTCCGCCTCCCTTATAAGTAAGGTAATACGTATGATCTTGACGGCGTATTCTTACAACAGGAGAGGTACATAAATAGGCCTGTTCGATGAGATGAAACGGGTAACTTTCTAAGTGTTCTGGTAACTGTTTTAATAAATACTTACGTTCAATTTCCATAAATAGCCTCCATTTTTTACAGGTATTGCTCTGTGAAACAAACAAATATTCGGTGAAAGTATTGCTTCTGCTCCCAGTATATGTTATACTGTTGCCATAGTCAAGGGTGTATTCCACTATGAAAAATCAGGAGGTAGAACATGAGTAAAGTATATGCTTTTTTAGCGGATGGATTTGAAGAAGTAGAGGCATTGGCAGTAATTGATGTTTTGCGCAGAGCAAATGTAGATGTCACAACATTTTCGGTTATGAATCGTTTTGAGGTGAATGGTTCTCATAATATTATTATAAAAGCAGATAAGCTCATTGAAGAAGCAGATTGGTCGGAAGCAGATGTATTGTTTTTACCAGGAGGTATGCCAGGTACATTAAATCTTGGAGCTTGCAGCCGTTTAACCGATCAAATAAAACAATTCTTTAAGGAAGGAAAACGAATCGCTGCAATTTGTGCAGCTCCTAGCGTATTGGGACAGCTTCACATTTTAGAGGGAAAGAAGGCAACTTGCTATCCTGGGTTTGAAGATAAGTTACTCGGTGCAGAACATGTGAAAGACGGTGTAGTAACAGACGGAACCATTACGACTGCAAGAGGAATGGGATACGCTGTAGATCTTGGATTAGAGCTTGTAAAATTATTAGTTGGACAAGAAACTTCAGACGAAATAAGAGAAAGTATTCAGTATAATTATTAAATGAGAGATTCTTATAAAAACCTGAAAAATAGGACTGGAAATCTGTAAAATACTATGTTATAATAGTACATTGCAGGCGACTGTCATATGCGGAGGACAGTTAGCCATCATTGATGCGAAACAATGAATCAAAAGAATAGATCAGATATTCTTTTGATGAATGTCGCAATAGCGAGAGAAACTCACCTAATGTGTTTCTACTCGTCGAGAGGACGAATAATTAGGAGGAAACTTAAATGAGCGTACAGGTAGAAAAGTTAGAAAAGAACATGGCTAAACTGACCATAGAAGTACCAGCTGCCGAGTTTGAAGCTGCTATTCAGGAAGCATATTTAAAAAATAAGAAAAGAATTTCTTTACCAGGATTTCGTAAAGGGAAAGTTCCACGTATGATGATTGAAAAGATGTATGGGGAAGGTTTCTTTTATGAAGATGCTGCAAATGCTGTAATCCCAAAGGCTTATGAAAAAGCCGCTATGGAAAGTGAGATAGAGATCGTATCTCGTCCAGAGATTAATGTAGAACAAATTGGAAAAGGAAAGGATTTCATCTTTACTGCCACAGTAGCTGTAAAACCAGAAGTTACATTGGGTCAATACAAAGGCTTAGAATACGATGAGAAACCTGTAGAAGTTACGGATGAAGATTTAGAACAAGAATTAAAGAAGGTTCAGGAACAGAACGCTAGAACAATCACAGTAGAAGATAGAGCAATCGCAAATGGAGATATTGCCGTTATTGACTTTACAGGATCAGTAGATGGAGAAGAGTTTGAAGGAGGAAAGGGCGAAGACTATGAATTAGTAATTGGCTCCCATTCCTTTATTGATACATTTGAAGATCAGTTAATTGGTAAGAATACTGGAGATGAGGTAGAGGTTAACGTTACATTCCCAGAAGATTACCAGGTAGCAGATTTAGCTGGAAAGCCAGCTTTATTTAAAGTAGTAATTAAGGCAATTAAGACAAAAGAAGTTCCTGAATTAGATGATGAATTTGCAAGTGATGTATCAGATTTTGATACATTAGATGAATATAAAGAAGACTTAAAGAAGACAATTTTAGAGAAAAAAGAGAAAGCTGCTAAAACAGCAAAAGAAAATGCACTTGTAGATAAAGTAATTGAAAATGCACAGATGGACATTCCAGAGCCAATGATTGAATTAGAAGTTCGTCAAATGGCAGATGAATTTGCACAGAGAATGCAGATGCAAGGTCTTTCTATGGAACAGTATATGCAGTATACAGGTTTAACTTCTGAAAAATTATTAGAAGAAATGAAACCAAATGCAGAAAAGAAGATTAAGACAAGATTAGTCTTAGAAGCTGTTGTAGATGCAGAAAAGATTGAAGTATCTGCTGAAGAGTTAGAAGCAGAATATAAGAAACTGGCAGATATGTACCAAATGGAAGTTGATAAAGTAAAAGAAATTATGGGAACTGCTGGAGAAGAAAATATGAAGAAAGACATCGCAGTGCAAAAAGCTGTGGATGTAATTGCAGACTCTGCAAAATAATAAAAATAAAAAGCAGCTGCACAGAAAAATTGGCTTTTTTCTATGAGTGATTTTATCATCTTACAAGAAAGCTGCGATTGGGAAAAGATCTGTGTGGCTGCTTTTGTCATAAGGCAGAAAAAATGAGGAGGCGATAGGTATGGCATTAGTACCTTATGTCATTGAACAAACAAATCGTGGAGAACGTTCTTATGATATTTATTCACGTTTATTAAAGGATCGAATCATCTTTCTTGGAGAAGAAGTAAATGAGACAACGGCAAGTATTATTGTAGCTCAGCTATTGTTTTTGGAAGCGGAAGATCCTGGAAAAGATATTAGTTTATATATTAACAGCCCAGGCGGCTCGGTTACTGCTGGTATGGCTATTTATGATACAATGCAGTATATTAAGTGTGATGTGTCCACTATCTGTATTGGAATGGCAGCAAGTATGGGAGCATTTTTGTTAGCTGGCGGAGCAAAAGGAAAACGTTTGGCACTTCCAAATGCAGAAATTATGATTCATCAGCCACTTGGAGGCGCACAGGGTCAAGCTACAGATATTAAAATTGTAGCAGATCATATATTGGCAACAAAGAAGAAGTTAAATACATTACTTGCACAAAACACAGGAAAATCATTGGAAGTGATTGAAGCAGACACGGAGAGAGATAACTATATGAGCGCACAGGCTGCCAAGGAATATGGTTTGATTGATGAGGTTATTGCAAATCGTTAAGGAAGGAATGGAACTATGCAAGGAAGATTGGAAGAATCACAGTACCGCTGTTCTTTTTGTGGTAAAACACAAGATCAAGTTCGAAAATTGATTGCTGGTAACCGGGGGATTTATATCTGCGATGAATGTGTAGAACTCTGCTCTGAAATTTTAATGGAAGAGGAGATGGAGCAGGATGAAAATACAGAAGAAATCAACTTACTTACGCCTGTAGAGATTAAAAACTATCTGGATGAATATGTAATCGGTCAGGATAAGGCAAAGAAAGCTTTATCCGTTGCGGTTTATAATCATTATAAGAGGATTACTCGGGGACAGGAATCAAATGTGGAAATACAGAAAAGTAATATTTTAATGCTTGGTCCAACTGGTTCTGGTAAGACATATTTGGCTCAGTCTCTTGCAAAGGTTTTAAATGTTCCATTTGCGATTGCAGATGCTACGTCATTGACAGAAGCAGGATATGTAGGAGAAGATGTAGAAAATATTTTATTAAAATTGATTCAAGCTGCTGACTATAATATTGAGCGTGCACAGCGAGGTATTATTTATATAGATGAAATTGATAAAATAACAAAAAAATCAGAAAATGTCTCGATTACCAGAGACGTTTCTGGTGAAGGCGTTCAACAGGCATTGCTGAAAATACTGGAAGGTACGGTGGCAAGCGTTCCGCCTCAAGGAGGCAGAAAACATCCTCATCAGGAATTATTGCAGATCGATACGACGAATATTTTATTTATTTGTGGAGGCGCTTTTGATGGATTGGAAAAGATCATCGAAAGTCGTATGGGAACAGGTTCAATTGGATTTGGAGCAGAATTAGCACAAAAAGAAGAACAGAATATTGGCGAATTGTTTAAAAAGGTGATGCCAGAAGATTTGATTAAATTTGGGTTGATTCCAGAATTTATTGGACGTGTGCCAGTTGTCGTAACATTGGATATGTTGGATCTGCAAATGTTAATGCATATTTTAACAAAACCTAAAAATGCGATTGTAAAACAATACCGAGAATTGTTTGATATGGATGGAGTGGAATTAGAATTTGAACCAGAGGCATTGGAAGTAATTGCAAAAAAAGCACAGGATAGAAAGACTGGTGCGAGAGGTTTACGTGCAATTATTGAAGATGCGATGATGGATATTATGTTTGAAATTCCATCAGATGATACAATTGGACGGTGTATTGTTACAAAAGCTGCGATAGAAGGGAAAGAAGCACCAAAGGTAGTATATCGGGATGTGGAAGTCCCTTTAATAAAGAAAAAGGAGCACACAAGCCTTTTGCATAAAGACGGTGAAAGTGCTTAACACGAAATGTTAGAGGGAGGTTCTTGGCGACAATTATCGTTGAACAGAATCTCCCTTTCACAATCTTGGGAGGAACTTATGGTACGAGAGCAAAAGAAAATGAGAATGATTGCATTAAGAGGTCTGACGGTTTTGCCTCATACAATGGTGCATTTAGATATTAGCAGAAAACTGTCGTTGGAAACTGCAAATCAGGCAATGAACGAAGATCAGATGATTTTTTTGGTTTGTCAGAAGGATAAAGAGATGATGCATCCAGAGCAAAAGGATCTATATCAAGTTGGAACAGTTGCCAAGATCCGTCAAATTGTAAAGATTCCAGCAGGTCCTGTCAGAGTTTTAGTAGAAGGATTGGAACGTGCAAGATTGGAGCATATGGAAGAAGAGAATTCTTGTCTGATCGCAGAGATCCGCCTAATGGAAGAAGAGGAGGATGGAGATAAATTAGCAGAAGAAGCAATGATGCGGATTATTCGAGAGCATTTAGTCGGATACATTTCAGAAAACCCAAAAGCGAGCAAGGAATTGCAGCGTGCATTGGAAGAACCAATGGAGATTGGAGATTTTCTCGATTATGTCGCAGCAAATATTGGAATGATGCAGCAAGTACGGCAACAGTATTTGGAACAAGTAGATATAGACTCTAGGTATCAATTTCTGCTTCGAAAAATTTTTGAGGAAACTTCCATTTATCATCTAAAAAGAGAATTTCAAGAAAAGATAAAGCTTCGAGTAGATAAAAACCAAAAAGAGTATATTTTGAGAGAACAGCTTCGCTTAATTTATGAAGAATTAGGGGAAGGACCGATGCAGGAAGCGGATCAATATACAAATAGAATGAAGGAACTTTCTGCGGATAAGAAAGTAAAGGAAAAAATTGAGAAAGAAATTAAACGATTTCGGGCAATATCTCCAGGAAGTCCAGAATTAGGGATGACCCAGACTTATATTGAAACATTGCTGAGTATGCCTTGGAATAAAGCGACGAGAGAGTCCATTCAATTAAAGCGGGCAGAAAAGATTTTAAATGAAGACCATTATGGCTTAGAAAAAGTAAAAGAACGAATTATTGAACATTTAGCAGTACGCAAGTTAAACGGAAAGGGAGAGAGTCCAATGCTTTGTCTTGTTGGTCCTCCTGGTACGGGTAAAACTTCCATTGCACGTTCGATTGCAAGGGCATTAGGAAAGAAGTATGTGCGTATTTGTCTGGGTGGTGTTCGAGATGAAGCTGAAATTCGAGGACATCGGAGAACTTATATTGGAGCAATGCCAGGTAGAATTGCAACAGCAATCCGCCAGGCGGGTGTGAAAAATCCACTTATGTTATTAGATGAAATTGATAAGGTAAGCAGTGATTATAAAGGAGATACTTCCTCTGCTTTGCTAGAAGTTTTGGATAATGAGCAAAACAGTCATTTCCGAGATCATTATTTGGAACTTCCATTGGATTTATCATCTGTTTTATTTATTGCTACTGCGAATACAACCGATACAATTGCACGTCCATTATTGGATCGTATGGAAGTAATTGAAGTACAGGGATATACAGAAAATGAAAAATATCATATTGCCACAGATTATCTGCTTCCAAAACAACAAAAGAAAAATGGAATGAAAGATGGACAAATTGTAATTGAAGATGAAGCATTGAGAACGGTAATACGTAACTATACGAGAGAAGCTGGAGTGCGTAGCTTGGAACGAAAAATTGGTTCACTTTGTCGAAAAGCAGCAAGACAGTTATTGGAAACAGGACAAAAAACGGTTCAAATTACGGTTGATAATTTGGAAAAGTATCTGGGCAAAAAGTTAATTGATTTTGAAAATGCGAATGAGACAGATGAGGTAGGTATTGTAAGAGGTCTTGCATGGACGAGTGTAGGAGGAGATACACTGCAAATTGAAGTAAATCTGATGCCTGGAAAGGGAGTATTGCAGATGACAGGACAGCTTGGCGATGTGATGAAAGAATCGGCACAGACGGCCCTGACTTACATAAGATCCATTTGTCCGAATTATAATGTGCCAGCAGACTTTTTCGAAACACATGATATTCATATCCATATCCCAGAAGGAGCTGTTCCAAAAGATGGTCCAAGTGCAGGTATTACAATGGCTACTGCATTATTATCCGCAGTGATTAATCAAAAAGTACGTGCGGATGTTGCCATGACTGGAGAGATCACATTAAGAGGACGTGTGCTTCCGATTGGAGGATTAAAAGAAAAATTACTGGCGGCGAAAACAGCGCATATGAAAACGGTAATTGTGCCAGAGAAAAACCGCCCAGATGTAGCGGAACTTTCGGAAGAAATTGTAGGAGATTTGGAAATTTCTTATGTAAAAACGATGAATGAAGTAATTGAAACTGCATTTGTGAAACAATCGGAAGAATGATAAGGAGTAGTATGGTTATTAAATCAGTAAATTTAGAAACAGTATGTGGAATTACAAGTACCCTGCCAAAAACAGAATTACCAGAGTTTGCTTTTGCTGGAAAATCGAATGTAGGAAAATCATCTTTGATTAACGCATTGATGAATCGAAAATCATATGCCAGAATATCTGCTCAGCCTGGAAAGACGCAGACAATTAACTTTTATAATATTAACGAGGAATTTTATTATGTAGATTTGCCAGGTTATGGATATGCTCGTGTATCAGAAGAAATCAAAGAAAAATGGGGAAAAATGATTGAACGTTATTTGCACCAATCCAAACAACTGCGAGTTGTCTTTTTATTAATTGATATTCGGCACGATCCATCGGCAAATGATAAACAAATGTATGATTGGATTGTTCATCAAGGATTTGAACCAGTTATTATTGCAACAAAACTAGATAAAATAAAGCGAAGTCAAGTGCAAAAACAATTAAAAGCAATTCGAACTAGTTTAAATACAAAAGCAACGATTATTCCGTTTTCAGCTGAGACAAAGCAGGGAAGAGAAGAAATCTGGGATTTCTTAGAAAATATCCTGCAAATAGAAGAAAATAATTAAAAATTGAATATATTCTACACAATATGAGGAGAAAAGCGATAACATTGGCTAAGTTATCGCTTTTTTCTTGCTTTTTTGCGATGGATATGCTATAAAAAAAATATCTATTGAATCAAATCAACCGATGCATTAGCAATTCTATTAGAATTCTGAATGATCTGCATTAGCAGATTCTTTTAATCCCCCAAAAAGTTCAATAAATACTAGAGAAGGAGAAAGAGATTGACCAGATAAAGGAAATATAGTGAATAGATTGAAGCGTTTCATGCAATGGCTTTGGAGTGTATCATTAATCTTGATAGGGATCTATTTTTTATTTTTTTCCAATCGAGAAGCTTTCCAAAGACAAGAGATAGAACAGTCTCTGGCAGATTCTTATTTAGAAGAATTGTATGGAGAAAAAGATTCTTCCGCAGAATTAGAAAAAAATGAAGAAGAATGGGAAGATAATGTATGGTATGTGAGAGATGGTATCCATTATACGCCAGATTATGCAAAAGGATTTCTGGAATGTGTTTTGGAAATTCCGTCCGTTAAAATACGCAGAGGAGTTTATAGTGGGACATGGGAAGAAATTCAACACAATCTAGATATATGGATGGTAACAGCTGCCAGACCAGATTATGAATTAGGAAAGACCCATTATTGTATTTATGGACATAATCACACAGTACAAAATCTTTCTTTTAATCGTTTAAAAGATGTAAAGAAAGGCGAGTTATTTAAACTTACTTGTGAAAAAGGAATTTTTACATATAAAGTAAGTGAAATTTTTGCATTGTGGAGAGAAGAAGTGACCGAAAAGTTAGTGGATAACTTTAACCTTTCTGCAAATGAATGTTATATCATTACATGCGGCAGAGGAGAAAATCGATATAAGGACTTAGTCGTAAAGGGAATTTTGCAATCAAAAAAGGAAATATAAAGGAGGATTTATGAGAAAAAAATGGTTTGGAATTGCAGCAGCTACAGCAGTTTCAGCAGCTGCAATGATAACAGGAATTTCGGCTTATTTAACAGATAAAGAGAATAAAGCGAATACATTCACAGTTGGAAATGTGGATATTGATTTGAACGAGGAAAATTGGGAGCAGCTTCCACGTTCTGAAGATACGAATGACGATGGAGTTATTGATGAAAATGATATTCCAGATGAAGCAGCCCATATGTATCCAACACAGAAAGTAGTCAAAGATCCTTCTGTTTTAAATCAGGGAACGAATCCCGCATGGATCTATTTACAGGTAACTGTTCCGAAAGCAGAAGTAATTACGGCAGACAGTGATGGAAAACGACAAAATGATGGCAAAGCAGCTTTAACCCAGCTTTATGAATATGAAGCAGATGAGACGGAGTGGACATTACTGAAAGAAAATACCGATGCAGTAAATGCAAATGTTTATTTGTATGGGGTTAAATCACCAGTGGAAGTAGGGGCACAGACAGTTCCATTATTTCAAGAAATTACATTGGTTAATGTAATAGAAGGACAGTTAGATCCAGAAAAGATCCAAATGATCGATATAAAAGCATTTGCAATTCAAAGTGATAATACGGGTACAAATTTAGAGGCATGGAACAAGTACGTAAATCAAGCAGATGATCAAATAAAAGAAGCTATTTTAGTTAAGGAATAAAAATGGAGTAGGAGATTGTGTGATATGAAAAAGAGAAATGTATTAATTATAATAAGTTTGGCAATGATTCTTTCGCTGGGAGGTGTATGGGCATATTTTACAGATACCGTACAAGTGAAAAATACAATTCAAACTGGAATCGTGGAGATTGGTATAGAAGAATATGAAAAAACAGAAGATGGGGAAGAAAAGCCGTATGAAGATCCAAAAGAAATTATACCAGGTGATCAGATCTCTAAAATTGTAAGAATAGCAAACAAAGAAGAGCCAGCATATATTCGTGCAAAAGTAGAGTTCCAGTTTGAAAATGAAGCATTGAATGGAAGTATTGGAATTGAACATTTAACTGGAATAGACGAGACAAAATGGATTTATAAAGGTGGATATTTCTATTATCAAGATCCCGTAGAGTCGGGAGAGGAGATTACGTTGTTTGAGGGAGTTTCAATACCAGAAAGCTGGGACAATCGTTACGCAAATTGTAAATTTTATATTAATGTGACAGCAGAAGCAGTACAATCGGCAAATTTGGAACCAGACTATACAGCAGAAGATCCATGGAATGGAATCGAAGTGGAGGCCTGTGCCTATCCGAAAGAAGAGAGGAGCGAAAATGGAGAGGATGGTGAATAACATTGAAAAGGAAACGAATAATTCTTTGTTGGTTTGCCAGAACATTCAAATTAGCATTTCTTACAAGTATGATAAGTTTACTTTTTTGTACACTTCCAGTATTTGCAGAATGCAAAGTAGAATACGAGGGGGAAGCGAAAGGTTTAATGGCTGTCCCAGATGATTTCTTTGCTAGTTTTGGGGAAATGATGCCAGGTGACAGAAAAGAAGAAACAGTTTTTATAAAGAACAAAGGAGACAGTGCGGCAGAATTTTTCTTTTATACAAAACTGGAACAGCAATTGCAAACATCAATAGAGAATGACGATACATTACGAAATCCAAATGGAAGTTTTCCAGAATTATTAAATAAAGTAAAACTAAGAATATGGCTGGAAAAAGGAGGCGATCGTACAGAAATTTACGATGGAAATTTAGCAGCTACGGCGTTGCAGAAAGGAATCTCGTTAGGAAATTATAATTCTGGAGAAGAGGGAGAATTAAAGTTTCAAATAGAAATACCAAAGGAATTGGGAAATGTATATGCGTCCAGCAACACAGAGGTAATATGGGTATTTTCAGTAAGGACTGATGATGTTTCTAATACAACAGTTAGTAAAACAAGCGAAGAATTCATAGAACGAAGCTTGGAACCTTCAAAAAATTCTGCGACACCAATTTCAGATGAAAAACGGGAATCGTCCCTTCCTGTTATTTTAGGTGTGATGGATTACTCAAAATTAGCGGGTATTCTATTTTTAGTAAGTGGAAGTCTAATAGGAATTTGGTTTCGGATAAGAAAGAAAAAATAGTAAAGAGAGGTTTAGCAGAAACATTGATTAAGAAGAAGAGAGTAATTCTAAGTATTGTTGTTCTTTTGATTGTGATGGCGACTGGAACGGTATATAGTTACTTATCTGATCAAATAGAACGAAGAAATAATATGAGTATTGGAGAAAATACCATAATTGTGGAAGAACCATTCGAACCTTCCGATCTTATTCCAGGAAATTCTTTTGTAAAATCCCCTTCGCTAAAAAATACTGGAGTAGTAAACTGTTATGTTAGAATGCTGGTTGAATGCAGTACAAGTGAAATGGAACAAGCTTTGGAAATTGATTGGAATACGACAGATTGGACATCAAAACAGGAGGATGGATATTATTATTATAAGAAAAGTCTTTCTCCTGGTGAAACAAGTGTACCAATTTTTACAACAATATCAGTAAAAGAGACAGTATCCGATTCTGATTTGGAAGATTTTGAAATCATCGTATATGGGGAATCCATTCAAGTTGGATCTGCAAATAGTTATGAGCAGGCATGGGAGCAAGTAGGGAATGCAAAAGAAGAAAATTTGGAAGATGATATCTAATATATTAGAATGGACATTGTTAATGACTGCATTAGCTGGAGGAATTGGAATTATAATACCAACAATGTTTCATATTGTTCCATATATTGTGCTCTCTGGTTCAATGGAACCAGAAATACAAGCTGGTTCCATTGTATATATTGATAGAAATATAAAAGCAGAAGAAATACAAGAAAAGGATGTTGTTGGGTATTGTATGGATAATGGTGTAAAAGTAGTACATAGAGTTATTCAATTAGATAGAGAAAATCATACGGCAGTAACAAAGGGAGATGCAAACCAAGTAGAAGATATTACACCAGTGCCATTGGAACAACTTGAAGGAAAAGCAGTGATCTCAATTCCATATATAGGATATGGCGTTGCATGGATGAGAAGCACAGCTGGTATTATAACAATTATCTCTATAGCAATACTGCTATTTTGGGGAACAATATTGAAACGAATAGGATGATATGGCAGAAAGGAATTGGTATGAGAGGAAAATTAAAAAAGATTATAGCAGTGAGCGGCATAATACTTGTTATTGTTTCCGTTCCATTTCAATATATTTGGGCAAATCAAGAAGATACTGATAGGAGAAGTTTTGTTGCAGAACAAATAATCGAAGAAGGAACGGAATATGGAAGTGTCGTTGAAAAAAAAGAAGAAATTAAGATGAAAACAGAACAAGAAGCAGAAGAAACATTGGAAGAACAGACAAAAGAAAGTGAAGAGTCAGAGAAGCAGACGGAAATACAGGCACAAGAGAAAACAAATGAGGAAGAAACGTCGATAGAAAAACAGACAAGCGAAGAAAAAGAATCGGTGGAAAAACAGACGAGCGAAGAAGAAACATCCACAGAAAAACAGCCAGGTGAGGAAGAAAAATCAACGAATAATAACACAGAAAAAAGTACGGAGAATAGTGAAGTGGAGCGAGAAATGAATGGGAATGAAGAAATCCCTTCTTCGCAGCAAAGCGATATACAAGAGAGCGATTCAGTGGAAGAAGCAAGTACCGAATTACAGTCAGAAGTTGTTCCAGAAGTTGAGAAAAATGCTGCAAGTTCTATTCTCACAGCTTCACAAGAGGAGCCACTTGGTAAATATGCCCAAATTAATTCAATCAGAAAATCGAAAAGAAATACGGGAACGCTGCCATTTGACAGTAATGATGAACAAGGAAATGACAGCAGCGCAGAAAATAATATTGTGAGGTCATTTGATAAAATTTTTTATGAATTTGAATTGACACTTGGAATAAAAGAAGGGAGTGGTGTATTAAAAACACAGGGTGGAAAAATTTATACTCAGGCAAAACTTCCTACGGATTTATCGGCGACTTGGAATAGTGATGCATTTCAATGGATGGAGAATTGTGAAATTTCTGCCGATGGAAAAATTATAACTGGGTATTATAAAATTGAGGATTCCATTCAGTCTGCACCTGGTTCCCAATTATTGAATTTTGAAGCAAATGTCAATGGATGCGCCAATAATGCAGAAATAATTCCAGAATTTTTATTTTATTTAGAAGGAAATGAAGAAAGTGAATACAAACAATATAGAGATGATCCAATCCGAGTCACTGCAATTCCAAGATACAATATTCAATTAGAATGGGATCGTGGAACATCTGCTTATAAAGGGATTGAAATAGAATTGGATGGGGAACGAAATAAATTATATACGGTTGGATTTGGTTTTCAGTTATATGGAGAATCGCCAGAAAAAGGTTTAAAAGGAATTGAAATACCAGATGGAGAACTTAATTTTGATATAGATGTTTCTCTGATAAAAAAATCGCATCAGGAAGATACATCGGGAGAAGATGTGACTGATGGGAATGTTAAATTCCTTACAGCAAAGCCAAATACGAAGGCAATTTGGGAAGAAGATTTAACAGATCATTCCTATACACAGCTTTTAAATGAGATAGGAGAGTATAGTAAATACAGTACGCATTTGCCGCTTTCTTCTGGAAATAAAGTATTTGCCAGCGATAACCGAAGTCAGCAAGTTTATCATAATGGACAGATTTCTGTACAACAGAATGGCAATACGCTGCATGTTCGAGTTTCTGATTATGCAATTGATGGTATATTTCCATATCGATGGGCAAGCAGTTCCAATGAAACAGAACATAACTTTACGGATCAGATTGGATATATTTGCACAGGAAATTTATTTTATGCAGTTGCCTTAAATGATCAAACTTTTGGAGCAGAAAATTCAAACTGTTATTTATCGTTTGAAGCGAAAAATATGTCAGTTAGAAGTATTGGCGGAATGAACTGCCAAGAAGATCAAAATTTATCCGATCAGCAGCTATCGACAATGCATGTAGAATACAAAGACGGAAAAATGGCAACGGGAAATTATTCTTATACAGTGGATTTGAATGATAAGATGAAATCAGGAGAACGACTTCAATCTACATTTGAAAATGGCGATGGAAGAACGATGGCAGGAACGAATATTGCACTGATAACGGAAGTGGCATTGGATGCATCTAATCCGCTGACTCATGCGGGATATGCAATGAATCTTTTGTGTAAAATAGATGATGAGTGTTATGAACCAATTACATATCAGGATGGTTCAGAATATGCATTTTTTGACCAATGGAATAATTATAGTGAAGAAATAACATTTAATTTATTGTATGCTGCAAAAAAAGATAAGACAGGATGGACAAGCGACGAGGAAATGGCGGAAATGCCAATGCAGGATTTAATTTATTTTGATACGATACAGGAATTAAAACAGACAGGAGCTGTTTGTGTAGGGGTTATGTATGAATCTACGAGTGGTGTATTGAAACCAGGAAGCACAGCTAGAGTACGTGTACCAGTTCATATTAAAGAAACTTCAGTAGTGGATCAAGTATATCAGTTTATAGGGAATGTAAGAATATGGGGAATTGATCATCCATTGGATCGATCTGAACAGACATTTTTAAATCCTGATGCAGTTTATCCAGCAGCTGCATTTGCATGGAAACCTGATTATATAAAAACACAATATGATGGAAATGGAATGATTATAGGAGGACATGATCCAGGATATAAAAATGGAAATAGTATGATAATAGTGGGGGGATTTACATCTATTACAAAATCTGTTTCTGATAAAACAGAACAAGGTGAAGCAAAAACAATATATGATTTGAGAAATATGGAACATATCGTTTCCTATATATTATATCCATCCTTTGTTTCCAGTGCTGAACTAGAAGAAGAAATTCGTGTAAAAGATAATATTGTAATTGAAGATATTCTTCCAAGAGGATTAAGTTATATAGATGGAAGCAGTAATTATGAGAATCCTGAAATTGAACTGTTGGAAGACGGTTCAACAAAATTAAAATGGCATATAAAAGATTGGGAAATCAATACAGAAAAAGATCCGATTACTTATCAAGCTGAAATCAGTCTTACTTCTATGAACGGAACACAATATAAAAATTATGCAACGATTCATGCACCAAATGTAGATAATAGTGCAGAAGTATTTCGGTCAGATAGTTATAGTATTACAACAGTTAACTTGGCGGGTCATCGTATTTTTAAAGAAGCTTTGAATGATGTAATTCAGATAAATGATATAATGGAATATAAAATCAATTATCTGAATATGACAGAACAAAGGGTAAATAATGTGGCTATTTTAGATATTTTACCTTACAATGAAGATGGACGAATGACAGCATATCATGGAAACTATAAAGTAATGGCTCTGTATCCCGAAAATACAAAGGAAAATACAAGTTATGAGATTTATGGTACAAATGATATTACTGTTCGAGACAAAAATGTAGGGGAAATTGATATCAATGATGGAACATGGGAACTAATTGGTACAAAAGCAGATGAAATTCAAGTAGAAAAAGAATTAACCGCAATTTATATAAAAGGAGATTTTGAAGCATATGAGGAATTTTCAATGAAATTATGTTTGGACCCTGAAAATTGCAGTGGAGGAGACTGGTATTACAATGATTTTACAGTGAAAACAGGAACGGAGAGTGACATTATTCAAGCAGTTCCAGTTGGTATTCAAGTCATGGAACAAAAAATTACTGTGACAAAAAAAATAAGAGCAGAGGAATATTATAAAGCATTTGGAAATCCATTTTTTTGCTTCTGCTTAGAAGGAGAGCTAAACAATGGAGAACAGTGTAGATTGTACCGTTCCGTTGAATTTACAGAAGATTATATAAAAGATCATACAAATGAAGATGGAACTGTTCAAATGACTGTAGAGTTTGAAGATTTAGAACTAGGAGTTTATCGATTATCAGAACAGAATCTATGGAGGTATGATTTAGAAAGCATTAATGAGATTAGTGAGAACGGTACATTAGAAGGGGACTCTGTAGTGTTTCAAATGGATACTGGAAAAGCTGGAAATGCAGTATTTACAAATCGAATCAAACGATGGGATAAATTGACACATGCGGTATCTGTGATTAATGAAATAAAAAAGAAAAATTAGAAATAATAATAAATAGGAGAATTTGTTCTATTATGTCAAAAACTATAAGAAATTGTTGTTAAACAAGAAAAATATATGATTGACGTAGTTGAAAAATGAAATTGCCTGTGATATAATAAGCCCAGTATAGGGCGTGGTGCGTCCAAATTCCGTACACGTCAGCACATGGAGGTATATATGAAAGGTATTATTTTAGCAGGTGGAAGCGGTACACGTCTCTACCCTTTAACAAAAGTAACTTCAAAACAGTTACTTCCTATTTATGATAAGCCGATGATTTATTATCCTTTATCAATTTTAATGGAAGCTGGCATTCGTGAAATTTTAATTATTTCTACGCCAGATGATACCCCTCGGTTTGAAGCATTACTTGGTAATGGGAATCAGTTTGGTATTGAAATTTCCTATGCGATTCAGCCGAGTCCAGATGGGTTAGCACAGGCTTTTATTATTGGTGCTGATTTCATTGGTGAAGATTCTGTGGCAATGATTTTAGGTGATAATATTTTCCATGGACATGGATTGAAAAAACG
Source organism: Candidatus Fimimorpha faecalis (assembly GCA_018712075.1). Lineage (GTDB taxonomy): Bacteria > Bacillota > Clostridia > Lachnospirales > Lachnospiraceae > Fimimorpha > Fimimorpha faecalis. Next base: position 20,071 of record DVHN01000072.1, on the reverse strand, counting down.
TCTGTTAGCAGCTGCAAATAAAGAAACAGGAGCAACTGTATTCGGATACTATGTAGATGATCCAGAGAGATTTGGTATTGTAGAGTTTGACAAAAATGGTAAAGCAATCTCACTTGAAGAAAAACCAGAGCATCCAAAGAGCAATTATTGTGTGACAGGTTTATACTTTTATGATAATAAGGTTGTAGAGTATGCGAAAAATCTAAAGCCATCTGCAAGAGGTGAATTAGAAATAACAGACTTAAATAAAATTTATTTACAAAATGGTGAATTAGATGTTACCTTATTGGGCAAGGGATTTACTTGGTTGGATACAGGTACGCATGAATCACTTGTGGATGCTACAAACTTTGTAAAAACTGTGGAGCAACATCAGCATCGTAAGATTGCGTGTTTAGAAGAAATTGCATACTTAAATGGATGGATTTCTGAGAAACAGATGCAGGAAGCTTATGAGGTTTATAAGAAAAATCAATATGGTCAATACTTAAAAGATGTTATGGATGGAAAATATATTGACAAATAAGAGAAAAGTAAGGAGATTACATCATGAAAATATTAGTAACAGGCGGAGCAGGATTTATCGGTGGTAATTTTGTACACCATATGGTGAATAAATATCCAGATTATGAAATCGTAAACCTGGACTTGTTAACCTATGCTGGTAATCTGGAAACATTAAAACCAGTTGAAAATAAACCAAATTATAAGTTCTATAAAGGTGATATCGCAGATAAAGAATTTATTATGGACTTATTTGAAAAGGAAAAGTTTGATATTGTTGTAAACTTTGCAGCAGAGAGTCATGTAGATCGTTCTATTACAAATCCAGAAATTTTTGTACATTCTAATGTACTTGGAACAGTGACACTTTTGGATGCTTCCAGAAAGTATGGAGTTAAGAGATACCATCAAGTATCTACTGATGAAGTTTATGGAGATTTACCATTGGATCGTCCAGATTTATTCTTTACAGAAACAACTCCATTGCATACCTCCAGTCCATATTCTTCTTCTAAGGCAAGTGCAGATTTATTTGTTTTGGCATATCACAGAACATTTGGACTTCCTGTAACTATTTCTAGATGTTCTAATAACTATGGTCCATATCATTTTCCAGAAAAATTAATTCCATTAATGATCAGCCGTGCATTGGCAGATGAGGAACTTCCAGTATACGGAAAGGGAGAAAATGTTAGAGATTGGCTTCATGTATCAGATCATTGTCAGGCAATTGATTTGATTATCCATAAAGGACGTGTAGGTGAAGTTTATAATGTTGGCGGACATAATGAAAGAACGAACTTGGAAGTAGTAAAGACAATCTTGAAGGCATTGAATAAGCCAGAAAGCTTAATTAAATATGTAACGGATCGTCCAGGTCATGATATGCGTTATGCGATTGACCCAACAAAGCTGGAAACAGAATTAGGATGGAAGCCACAGTATACATTTGACACAGGTATTCAACAAACAATTCAATGGTACTTAGATAATAAAGAATGGTGGCAGAATATTATTAATGGTTCTTATCAAAACTACTTTGAAAAAATGTATGGAGATCGCTTAAAATGAGAGTATTAGTTACTGGTGTAAAAGGTCAATTAGGTTATGATGTAGTAAATGAATGCAAAAAACAGGGAATTGATCCAGTTGGCGTAGACATTGAAGAAATGGACATTACAGACGAAGCAGCTGTTAGAAAAGTTATTACTGAGTCAAATGTAGAGGCAGTGATTCATTGTGCAGCTTATACGGCTGTAGATGCTGCGGAAGACAATGTGGATCTTTGCAGAAAAGTAAATGCAGGCGGTACAGAAAACATTGCAAAAGTCTGCAAGGAATTGGACTTGAAAATGATGTACATCAGTACCGATTATGTATTTGATGGTCAAGGAGAACGTCCATGGCAGCCAGACGATGAGCGTCATCCATTGAATGTATATGGTCAGACAAAATGTGAAGGCGAGTATGCAGTTGAAAAATACTTAGATAAGTATTTCATTGTACGTATCGCATGGGTGTTTGGTGTAAATGGAAAGAACTTTATTAAAACAATGCTTCGACTTGGCAAGGAACGTGGTGCTGTAAGTGTAGTAAATGATCAAATTGGTTCACCTACTTATACATTTGATTTAGCTGTATTATTGGTAGATATGATTCAGACTGAAAAATATGGCCGTTATCATGCAACAAATGAAGGTTTATGCAGTTGGTATGAGTTTGCATGTGAAATCTTTAAGCAAGCTGGTATGGACGTAACGGTAACACCAGTAAGTTCAGATCAATTTCCAGCAAAAGCAAAGCGTCCAAGTAATAGTCGTATGAGTAAAGATAAATTAGAAGAAAATGGATTTAATCGTCTTCCAACTTGGCAAGATGCTTTATCTAGATATTTAAAAGAAATCCAAGAATAAAGAGATACTTTATTCCAGAAGAGGAGCCGCTGCAAAATTTCTTTGTTTATGACTATTTTGCAATGGCTCTTTTCTATAACAAATGAGAGAAGAGGAGAAGATATTAAGTAATTAAAAACATAGATAAATAGATTTATATGTGTTATAATGTGTTTGTAAAAGAATGGAGATTTTTATGAACACAAAAAATATCACAAATTATAAACCAAAAGATTTTGTTGAATGATTAGGGGCTCAGTTAAGACATTGCAACGTTGGGGAGGAGGAAGAAATTGCTAAAGAGTTACAAGACGGAAATAAATCCGACACTGGAGCAAATACAAAAGATAAATAAAACGATTGGAACTTGTAGATTTGTGTATAATTTCTATCTTGCTTACAACAAAGAACGTTACAACAATGGCGAAACATTTATGAGTGGTAAAAGTTTTAGTGTTTGGTTAAATAAGGAATATCTTCCGAATCATCCTGATTACATGTGGATGAAAGAAGTGAGTTCGAAATCGGTAAAGAAATCTATTGAAAATGGATGTAGTGCTTTTATAAGATTTTTCAAAGGTCAGAGTAAATTTCCTAATTTCAAGAAGAAAGGAAAATCTGATGTGAAGATGTATTTTGTAAAAAACAATCCAAACGATTGTTTTTGTGAAAGGCACAGAATTAAGATTCCTACTCTTGGCTGGGTAAGAGTGAAGGAAAAAGGTTATATTCCTACAACGACCAAGAATGGATCTAGAATTAAAAGTGGTACGGTTTCTTGTAAAGCAGGAAGATATTATGTATCTGTTCTGGTAGATATTCCTGATACAGAAAAAACACAGTTAAATGATTTTGGACTAGGAATCGATTTGGGAATAAAAGATTTTGCAATTATTAGTAATGGAATTACAAAGAAAAATATTAACAAAACTGCAAAATTAAAGAAACTAGAAAAACAATTAAAAAGAGAACAGCGTTGTCTATCGAGGAAATACGAAGACTTAAAGGAATGCAACAAGAAAATGAAAGGAGAAGCTACTAGACAAAATATTCAAAAACAAGTCTTAAAGGTACAAAAACTTCATCATAGAATCGATGGTATTCGTACAGATTATATCAATAAAACAATCGCAGAGATAGTGAAAACCAAGCCATCTTATATCGTGATTGAAGATTTGAATGTAAAAGGAATGATGAAGAATAGGCATCTTTCAAAAGCAGTTGCTTCACAAAAGTTTTATGAATTCAGAACAAAACTAGAAGCAAAATGCAAAGAATTAGGAATTGAATTAAGGATTGTAGACAGATGGTATCCGTCAAGTAAATTATGTCATAAATGTGGAGGTATCAAGAAAGATTTAAAACTTTCAGACAGGGAATATATTTGTGAATGTGGTTATCGTGCGGATAGAGATTTTAACGCAAGTCTTAATTTAAGAGATGCAAAAACTTACGAAGTTGCATAATCAAGTATTTGTAAGTATGTACCGATGGCTTAGTCGGGAATTTACGACTGTGGAGTGTACAAAAACTTGTGAGTAGTGTGTTGCCTGCAACCACCAAAACATACACAGCGAAGCAGTAAGAAGTATCCGTAAGGACTTCAAATTCTCAATATGAGTATATTTGCCCATATTTTGAGTAGCAGGAAATTTTTATGATCGCCGAAAAAATGAAACCATTAGTACAAAACAATTCTGCAATTCGTGTTATGTTTGAAGAGGGAAAACGATTGGCTTCTATTTATGGAGCAGAAAATGTATATGATTTTAGTCTTGGAAATCCAAATGTTCCAGCACCAGAAGAAGTAAAACAGGCAATTTATGATATTTTAGAAAATGAACCATCGACAATGGTACATGGATATATGAGTAATGCTGGATTTGAAGATGTAAGAGAAGCAGTTGCGAATTCTTTAAATAAGAGATTTGAAACTAACTTTGCAGCAAAGAATATTATTATGACTGTTGGTGCTGCGAGTGGGTTAAATGTTGTATTTAAGACATTGCTGAACCCTGGAGATGAAGTAATTGCATTTGCACCATATTTCTTGGAATATGGTGCCTATGTTAGAAACTATGATGGAGTATTAGTAGTAGTTTCTCCAAATACAGAAACCTTCCAGCCAAACTTGGAAGAGCTCGAAAAGAAAATTACAGAAAAGACAAAAGCAGTTATTGTAAACTCTCCACATAATCCAACGGGGGTTGTATATTCGGAAGATACAATTAAGAAATTAGCAGATATTTTGCGTGCAAAAGAGAAAGAATTTGGTAATACAATTGTATTGGTATCCGATGAACCTTATCGAGAACTTGCTTATGACGGTGTTGAAGTTCCTTATTTGACAAAATATTATGATGATACAATTGTAGGATACTCTTATAGTAAATCTCTATCATTGCCAGGAGAACGAATTGGTTATCTGGTTATTCCAGATGAACTAAATGAAAGTGAACTTGTAATTACAGCAGCCACGATTGCAAATAGAGTACTTGGCAGTGTAAATGCTCCATCGTTATTCCAGAGAGTAATTGCGAGATGTTTGGATGCCAAAGTGAATGTAGAGGCTTACGATAAAAATCGTAATTTGTTATATAAGAGCTTAAAAGAATATGGATTTGAATGTATCAAACCAGAGGGAGCTTTTTATCTCTTTGTAAAATCTCCAGTAGAAGATGAAAAGCAGTTCTGTGAGGAAGCAAAGAAATATAATATTTTGATTGTTCCAGGAACTAGTTTTGCTTGTCCAGGATATGTAAGAATTTCTTATTGTGTATCCTATGATACAATTAAAAATTCTCTCCCATCATTTAAAAAATTAGCAGAAGAATATGGGCTCAGGGGGTAAATCAATGAGAGCTTGGGAAAAAAATATCCGACAGGTAGAGCCATATATTCCAGGAGAGCAGCCAAATCAGTCGGATATGATCAAGTTAAATACAAATGAAAATCCATATCCACCTTCACCTAGAGTACAAGAAGCATTGAGTCAATTCAATTCAGATACGCTTCGACTCTATCCAGATCCAGCTAGTAAAGAATTAATTCGGGCAATTGCGGAGTTCTATCAAGTGGATGAATCACAAATCTTTGTAGGAGTTGGTTCCGATGATGTTTTAGCCATGGCATTTATGACATTCTTTAACTCAGATCAGCCAATTCTATTTCCTGATATTACGTATTCTTTTTATGATGTATGGGCAGAATTATTTCGTATTCCATATCAATGCCAGCCATTGGATCAAAACTTCCATATTGTAAAGGAAGACTATTATAAGAAGAATGGTGGAATTATTTTTCCAAATCCAAATGCTCCAACCGCAATTTATGAAAAACAGCCAGTGATAGAAGATATATTACAGCATAATCAAGAATCAATTGTTATTATTGATGAAGCTTATGTAGATTTTGCAAAAGATGGTTCAATGCTGCCTCTTTTACAAAAATATGAAAATTTGTTAGTTGTTCAAACTTTTTCTAAGTCACGTTCCATGGCTGGGATGCGTATTGGGTTTGCAATTGGATCAAAACAATTAATTCAAGCGATGCATAATGTAAGAAATTCCTTTAACTCTTATACAATGAGCAGATTGGCATTGCGGTTAGGAACCGAGGCAGTAAAGGATAGAAATTATTTTGAATCTTGTGTCAATCGTATTATTTTAACGAGAGAAAAGACAAAAAGTCAACTAAAAGAACTTGGATTTTCTTTTACAGATTCTCAGACAAACTTTATTTTTGCAACTCATGCCACCAAACCAGCCAAAGAAATTTTTGAGGCGTTAAAACAGAGACATATTTATGTTCGTTATTTTAACAAACCGAGAATTGATAATTATTTAAGAATTACAATTGGGACGAATGAGCAAATGGAAATGTTTATTCAGGCATTGCGTGAAATATTAGAACGAAATTAAGCTTGACAATGAAGTAATTTGTTAGTAAAATAAAGGCAGAGTGACGACATATCAGGTCGCATGAAGGGGTACACCACCACGGGTGTAGTCTTTTGTGCGGCCTTTTTTTGTTATCATAAAAAGGTTACATAGATAGGAGGAGTGATCTCATGGCTCGAATTAATGGAATAGAAGAAGCAACAGATGGAATGACTTTAAGCGAGCTTTTAGAGAAAAAGGGATATTCTAAACGTTTTATTGCAGTAGAATGCAATGGCCAAATTGTGCCAAAAACATTGTATGACAGCTATGAAATTCAAAGAGAAGATCAAATTGAAATTGTTCAGTTTGTTGGAGGAGGATGAAATGTACTCTCTTACCAAAAAAGAAATAGAAGCTATGTTAATAGAGCGTCATACAAAACCAGTATATGAAAAACTTCAGAAGGCCAAGGTTGCCATTGCAGGATTGGGAGGACTAGGCTCTCATATTGCTGTAGCTTTAGTTCGAATGGGTGTAGGACATTTGTATTTGGTTGATTTTGATAAGGTGGATAGCAGCAATTTGAATCGTCAATACTATCGTTCTTGTCATATTGGAGTTTATAAAACAAAGGCATTAAAAGAGGAACTAAAAGAGATTAATCCATGGGTAGATGTTCAAACAAATTGTATTCGAGTAACTGAGCAAAATGCTGTTGAACTTTTCAAAGAATACCCGATTGTATGTGAGGCTTTTGATCGTCCAGCAGAAAAGGCAATGCTAATTAACACCTTGTTATTTCAAATTCCATCGATACAAATTGTTGGAGCATCTGGAATGGCAGGATATAAAGATGCCAATCAAATTCGAACGGAAAAAGTAATGAATCGTTTTTACTTATGTGGAGACCAGAAAAATGGAATTGAAACAGGAGATTGTTTAATGGCGCCCAGGGTAATGATTTGTGCTGGGCACCAGGCAAATAAAGTATTACAGTTATTATTGCAGGAGGAAGATAATGAGTGAAGATAAATTAATCATTGGAGGACACGAGTTTCATTCTCGTTTTATTGTAGGTTCTGGAAAGTTTTCGATGGATTTTACATCCGCAGTAATTGAAAATGGAGGAGCAGAAATTGTAACATTGGCATTAAGAAGAGCAAATATGGCAGGAACTGAAAATATTTTAAATTATATTCCAGAAAATGTTACATTACTTCCAAATACATCTGGAGCTAGAAATGCGCAGGAAGCACTTCGTATTGCACGGTTGGCACGAGAGATTGGATGTGGAGATTTTGTAAAAGTAGAGGTGATTCGTGATACAAAATATTTATTGCCAGATAATTATGAAACAATAAAGGCAACGGAATTATTGGCAAACGATGGATTCATTGTTATGCCATATATGTATCCAGACTTAAATGTGGCACGAGATCTCGTTCATGCTGGAGCTGCTGCGGTTATGCCATTAGCAGCACCGATTGGAACGAATAAAGGACTTTGTACAAAAGAATTTATTCAAATATTGGTAGATGAAATAGATCTTCCTATTATTGTAGATGCGGGAATTGGAAAACCGTCTCAGGCATGTGAAGCAATGGAGATGGGAGTGGATGCAGTAATGGCAAATACTGCAATTGCTACATCTGGAAATGTTGCTCAGATGGCAAAAGCATTTAAGCTTGGAATTGAAGCAGGAAGGGCGGCATATTTAGCAGGATTGGGACGAGTGTTGTCCAAACAAGCAGAAGCTTCTAGTCCATTAACTGGATTTCTTCAAGATTAAAAAGAAAGGATGCGGATAATATGAGTCAGAGAATGGATCATATGCAATATATGGATGGAATGGAGCAGATTGATTCGGATATTATGGATCAAGTATTGCGTGCAAGGGAATCTTACGATTATAATCAATATACTGCTATGGATGTGAATCGTGTATTAAAAAAAGACCGAATTAATGCAGAAGATTTTGGAATTTTATTATCTCCAGCAGCACAGCCATTTTTAGAAACAATGGCACAGAAGGCACAGAAATTAACGAGAGAACATTTTGGAAATACGGTTTGTATGTTTACTCCACTTTATATTGCTAATTATTGTGAGAATGAATGCGTATATTGTGGATTTAATTGTAAAAATAAAATTCATCGTGCAAAGCTAACAGAAGAAGAGATGGAACGGGAAATGAAAGCGATTGCTTCCACTGGATTAAAAGAATTATTAATTTTAACAGGAGAATCTCGCTCTCAATCTCCTGTAGACTATATCGGAACCTCCGTTAAAATTGCCAGAAAATACTTTAGCACAATTGGTATTGAAATTTATCCATTGAATTCAGAGGAATACCGTTATTTACAACAGTGTGGAGCGGATTTTGTAAGTGTGTATCAAGAGACTTACAATCCAGAAAAATATGAAACACAGCATTTAAGAGGACCAAAGCGGGTTTTCCCATATCGTTTCCATGCACAGGAACGGGCGTTGCTTGGAGGAATGAGGGGAGTTGCATTTGGAGCGTTATTGGGATTGGATGATTTTAGAAAAGATGCTTTTGCAACTGGTTTGCATGCGACATTGATTCAGAAAAAATATCCATTTGCAGAAATATCATTTTCGACACCTCGATTACGTCCATATATTAATAATGAAGAAAATAATCCAAAAGATGTACATGAGACACAGTTACTGCAAGTTATTTTGGCATATCGTCTTTTCTTGCCGTATGCTGGAATTACCATTTCTACAAGAGAACGAGCAGGTTTTCGAGATAATATTATAGGGATGGCTGCAACGAAAATATCCGCAGGAGTAAGTGTTGGAGTGGGAGGACATGAAGGAGAAGAAAAGGGAGACGAACAGTTTGAAATTTCAGATCCAAGAAGCGTAGAGGAAGTTTATCAAATGATCTATAAAAAAGGATTACAGCCTGTGTTTACTGATTATGTATATGCATCTGTATAAGAAACTTTTCTATCCGTTTTGCGGTCAAAACTGTTTTAGAGGAGAGGAAAAATATGGTAATTGCAGTTACCAATAGAAAATTAGCGAGACGTAGTTTTTTGGATCAAATTCAAAGAGTAATTCAAGAAAAACCAGATGGAATTATTTTGAGAGAAAAAGATTTATCCGAACAGCAGTATAAAGAATTGGCACAAACAATAATGAAAATATGTGAAAAAGCCAATATACCTTGTATCCTTCATAGTTATTGGAATGTTGCAATCGAACTAGGAGCAGAGAATATTCATTTACCCCTTTCTATTTTGCAAAAAGGAATTCCAATCGAACAATTTAGGCGAATAGGAGTCTCCGTTCATTCAATAGAAGAAGCAAAGATGGCAGAACAGATGGGAGCAACTTATTTGGTTGCAGGTCATATTTTTGCAACGGATTGTAAAAAAGGAATTCCTCCAAGAGGTTTGGAATTTTTTCAAAATTTATGTGAGCAAGTATCGATTCCAGTATTTGGAATTGGAGGAATGACATTGGAAAAGGAAAAAATAATTATGCAGGCGAATGGAGCAGGAATTTGTATAATGTCAGAATTTATGATGCTAAAATAAGAATATTTTGACTTTATACTAGAATAAATTTTATACAGTTTGTGGATAAAATTGGTTGTACTGCTTGACTTTTTGTTTTTCAGCTGTTACACTAGACAAGATTCTAGATGGGATATCCGTTATGGATATCCCGTATTTTATCTTATGGGAAAAATTATTTCCAGTTAAAATGATAACCGTATAGGATAAAAAGCACTCTTTTTGTTTGTGCGACATGTGAGCAGAAGTAAGTTTTCCCGATTGTAAATGGAAACTTTTCTGTTGTATAAAAGTATAACATCATTGGTAAGTCATAAAATTAGGAAGGAAATTAAAAATGGAAACAATTAGATTCGACGAATTAGAATTATCTGGACCAATTTTACGAGCAGTTGCAGATATGGGATTTGAAGCAACTTCCCCGATTCAGGCGCAGGCAATACCAGTTCAATTGGAAGGACGGGATATTATTGGACAAGCACAGACGGGGACGGGAAAGACAGCAGCATTTGGAATTCCTCTGCTTCAAAAAATTAATCCCAAAAGTAAAAAACTTCAGGCAATTGTACTCTGTCCAACGAGAGAATTAGCAATTCAGGTTGCAGAAGAAATTCGTAAACTGGCAAAATATATGCATGGCATTAAAGTATTACCAATTTATGGAGGACAAGATATTGTAAAGCAAATTCGCAGTTTGAAAACAGGTGTTCAAATTGTGATTGGAACGCCAGGACGGGTTATGGATCATATGAGAAGAAAAACTGTGAAAATGGATCAAATTCATACAGTAGTATTGGATGAAGCAGATGAAATGCTGAATATGGGATTTATAGAGGATATTGAAACCATTCTTCAGGAAGTTCCACAGGAACGGCAAACGATATTATTCTCTGCCACAATGCCGCAAGAAATTCAAGAAATCGCCAAAAAATTTCAAACCAATCCAGTAAATGTGAAAGTATTAAAGAAAGAATTGACGGTTCCTAAAATTGAGCAATATTATTATATTGTACATCCTAAAAGTAAACAGGAGGTACTTTCTCGTTTGCTAGATATGTATAATCCAAAGCGTTCCCTTGTATTTTGTAATACGAAAAAACAAGTAGATGAGTTAGTGGAAGGTTTACAAGGCAGGGGTTATTTTGCAGAAGGACTTCATGGAGATATGAAGCAGAGTTTAAGAGATCGAGTTATGAATGGATTTCGCAACGGTAAAACAGAGATTCTCGTTGCAACCGATGTTGCAGCAAGAGGAATTGATGTAGATGATGTGGAAGCAGTATTTAACTATGATATTCCTCAAGACGAGGAGTATTATGTACATCGAATTGGAAGAACTGGAAGAGCGGGAAGAGATGGACTTGCATTTAGCTTTATTGTTGGAAGAGAAATTTATAAATTAAAAGATATCCAGCGTTATTGCAAAACGAAAATAAAAGAACGCCAAATTCCATCTGTGAATGATGTAACAAAGATTAAGATTGATAATGTCCTGTCTCAGATGGATAAAATTATAGAAGAGGTGGATTTGAGTCAATTGATTGAAGCAATTGAAAAAAAAGTAAATGAGGAAGAATATTCATCCTTGGAATTATCCGCAGCGTTTTTGAAAATGGCACTTGGAGAAGAAGCGGAAGAAATCGAAGAATGTATGCCAGCAGAACAAAAATATAGACGAGGAAAATCCAGAGATTATTCTTCTTCTGGTATGGTGCGGTTATTTATTAATATTGGAAAAAGACAGAATCTACGTCCTGGAGATATTTTGGGAGCTATTGCAGGAGAATCAGGTCTTCCAGGTAAGATGATAGGAAGTATTGATATGTATGATAAATATACCTTTGTAGATGTTCCAAGAGAATATGTTTCAGATATTTTAAATGCAATGAAGAATTGTAAAATTAAAGGAAATAGTTTTAATATTTCTCGTTCAAAGAAAAATTAAAAGGACGCTGTTAAATCGATACTGTTTATGATAAAAAAGGCTATCGGGAAATAAAATTTTCATACAGTCTGTATTGAAATTTTATGTTTCTCGATAGCCTTTTTGGGAACGTAGTCAGTCAATATACGAACCAATATTGTACAAGTAAATTTTAGCCAAAGTATCTTTCTAATAAGCCCTTGAATGCCTTGCCATGTCTAGCTTCATCTCTAGCCATTTCATGAACTGTATCATGAATTGCATCTAAATTAGCAGCTTTTGCACGCTTTGCAAGATCAAACTTACCAGCTGTAGCACCATTTTCAGCTTCTACTCTCATTTCAAGATTTTTCTTTGTGCTGTCAGTTACAACTTCGCCTAATAATTCAGCGAATTTAGCAGCATGTTCAGCTTCTTCGTAAGCAGCTTTTTCCCAATATAAACCGATTTCTGGGTAACCTTCTCTATGAGCAACACGTGCCATAGCAAGATACATACCAACTTCAGAACATTCACCTTCGAAGTTAGCTCTTAAATCAGCTAAGATGTCTTCGCTAACGCCCTTAGCAACACCTACAACATGTTCTGCTGCCCATGTCATTTCGCCAGATTGTTCTGTAAACTTAGATGCTGGTGCTTTACAAACTGGACAAAATTCTGGAGCTGCTTCACCTTCATAAACATAACCACAAACTTGACATACAAATTTCTTCATTTTAATAATCTCCTTTACTTTTTATAAATTATTGCTTTGCAACCATGCCTGGTGCACAAATTGTGCAAGCCCCTTATAAGTGAGGGGATGGGGGAAGTGGGCAAGCCCACTTTATTCCCTTAGGATTGATATTTTGTTAAGTAAATCATAATAATAATGATTACTATTATATGATATCATACCATTTTTAGTTTGTCAAGTGATTATTTTTATCACTTGAACAGTTTGCGCATTTTCCATAGAAAATAATCGAGTGATTTTTAATTTTACCTGGAAAATTTTGAGCAGCGATTTCATTTAAATCTTCGGAAAGCTTTAAATGAATATCTTGTATACAACCACATTGATTGCAGAAAAAATGATAATGTGGGGTAGGAACTGGATCAAAATGTACAGAACCATCGCCACAGCTGATTTTGGAAATTTCTCCAAGTGAAGCCAAGAGAGAGAGGTTCCGATATACGGTTCCTAAACTGATATTTGGAAACTGATTCCTAATATGCATGTAAATCATATCGGCAGTAGGATGATCCGTTCGGGTCAAAAGGAAATCTTTAATGGCTTCACGTTGTCTGCTATATTTCAGCATATGCCACCTCCATCGAATATTCTATTTGGTACAAAATTGTACGAATGTAGATGAAAATCGGATGGATATAAATCTACAAAGTCTCACTTGACAGATTAATAATAGTAATAACAATTACTAAATTTAGTATAAAAGAAAAAAATTGATTTGTCAAGATAAAAATAATCTAAAAAATATAAAAAATTCTTAAGATTTTATCTTTATACACACGAATGATAAAAAGTATGATATAATAAGTATAAACACAAGAAATATCGGTGTAATAACATTTAGAAATATGCGTGGATCACGATATTATGGACTAAAATCGTGCCATAAAAACTCTATGTTTAGAGAAAAAATAAAGGAGATAAGAAGTGGAGGCGGTAAAATGTCTTTTTTAGAACAAAGTGAGCCTGTGGACGAATGGAAATCTACAATGTTCCTATATAAATCTGCAATGAAACAAGTTCAAACTAAGATTGATATTTTAAAAGATGAATTTGTGGAAATTCATAATTATAATCCGATTGAACATGTGGCGGCAAGAATTAAGACACCAGAGAGCATTGTAAAAAAGCTAAAACGTGCAGGCAAAGAAGTTAGTATTGAAAATATGAGAAAATATCTGAATGACATTGTAGGAATAAGAATTATTTGTTCTTTTACCTCAGATATCTATATGATTGCAGATATGATTAGCAATCAAGCAGATGTAAAAGTAATAACGATTAAGAATTATATTGAACAGCCAAAACCAAATGGTTATAAAAGTTATCATATGGTAATTTCTATTCCTGTATTTGTATCAGATGGACCTGTCGATGTAAAAGTAGAGATTCAAATACGAACGATTGCAATGGATTTTTGGGCGAGTCTGGAACATAAGATTTATTATAAATTTGATGGGGAAGCTCCCGCCTATATTAGTCGAGAATTAAAAGCGTGTGCAGATATGGTAAATAGACTTGATAAAAAAATGTTATCATTGAATCAGGCAGTAAAAGAGCTGGAACAAGAAGTGAAAGAGCGGAAAGCAAGAGAGTATGAATTTCATACACGAAAAGCACAATAGAAATAGCTTGGATAAGGATATGAAAGTAGAGAAAAAGGGATGCAGAAAATATAAATTTTCTGTTGTTTATTGTGCTTCAGGCTTGTCAAATCCAATGAAATATAGTATAGTAAGTAATATTTATCCAAAAGTTACTTAGAGGATGTGGTGGTCCGCTAATATACATACGATAATAATACTCTCATATTAAGATACAGGAGGAAATCATGGAGCTTTTAAAAGAACGAATTCGCAGAGACGGAGTTATAAAGGAAGGAAATGTATTAAAAGTAGATAGTTTTTTAAACCATCAAATGGACATAGAACTGTTAAACGAAATTGGAAAAGAGTTTAAGCGTTTATTTTCAGATCGTCCGATTAATAAAATTTTGACAATTGAAGCAAGTGGTATAGGGATTGCCTGTATTGCAGCACAGTATTTTAATGCCCCTGTGGTGTTTGCTAAAAAACAGCAGAGTATTAATATTGACGGAGAAGTTTATAGTACAAAAATTGAATCTTTTACTCATAAGAAAGTATATGATGTAATTGTATCCAAAAAGTTTTTACATAAGGAAGATCATATTTTAATAATAGATGATTTCCTTGCAAATGGATGTGCAATGGAGGGGCTAATTGATTTAGTGCAAAGTTCTGGTGCAGTTATTGAGGGGATCGGAATTGTAATTGAAAAAGGTTTCCAAAAAGGTGGAGAACTAATTCGAAGCAAAGGAGTTCGTGTAGAATCTCTAGCGATTGTAGATGGTTTGGATGCACAAACGGGAGAAGTAATTTTTCGGAATTAATCGGAGGAAGTTATGAAACTTGTAATACAAAGAGTAAACTATGGGCGAGTTACAGTAGATGAGCATGTAATTGGACAAATTGGACGAGGGTATGTTGTTTTGCTTGGAGTTGGAGAAGGAGACACAAAGGCGATGTGTGAAAAATACGTAGAAAAACTAGTTAAACTGCGTATTTTTCCAGATGAAAATGGGAAAACAAATCTCTCCATTACAGATGTAGGGGGAGAAATCCTTGTAATCTCTCAGTTTACTTTATATGCAGACTGCCGCAAGGGAAACCGACCAAGCTTTACTGGTTCTGGAGATCCAGCTCTGGCAGAAAGTTTATATGATTATTTTGTAGAATTGTGCAGGAATAAGATGGGAACTGTTCAGCATGGACAGTTTGGAGCAGATATGAAGATTGCATTAGAAAATGACGGACCATTTACAATCTTATGGGATAGTAGAGATTGGTAGGGTGACAATATGAAAATTTATTTGATTCGACATGGCAGACAAAACAGTCGATTATGTAATGTGGACGTAGATTTAGCAGAGGAAGGAAAGCAACAGGCACGGCTTGTCGCAGAGCGCATAAAGAACTGGAATATTGAAAAGATATATTGCAGTGATCTAAAGCGTGCAATGGAAACTGCTGCAATTATAAATGAAACATTAAATGTGAATATTGTAGTGGAATCGCAGCTTCGTGAAATTGATTTTGGGGAGATGACAGGACATAGCGATGAAGAAAATGCAAAGTATTTTGCTTTTTTTCAAAAAAAATTAAAAAGTCGCAGATGTGACTTAGCCTATCCTGGAGGAGAATGCGGAGCCGATGTATATCAAAGAGGATTTCCAGTAATTAATAAGATTGTTCATGGCGGTACAGGCAATGTTGCAATTGTAACACATGGAGGATTTATTCGATGCATGTTGGCTGGAATACTTGGAATGGATTTTGCCAAAAAAAGTATGTTTGGAAAAAATATGGAAAATACTTCTATTACAGAGCTAGATTATGATACAGACTCAGAAATGTTTACATTCGAACGTTTTAATGACTATACTCACCTAGAGGGAAAACCTGAATTGCTCCGTTCATCTTGGAAGTAAAAAAGAAGCATGAATTTTGTGTGAATTAAAAAAACAAGCTTTTTTTTCAAAAAATGATATGATATGATAAAGAGGATGAATAGGAGTGAATTGGGATAAATTACAATACTATTCGGTTATTATGCAAAGCGAATGATTAGCTGAAAAAGAGAAATAGGAAGGATGCAAATTAAAAATGAGAAAAAAATTTTTAGTAGTTACGATGTGTGTATGTATGGCTTTTATGACGGCTGCCTGCTCAACAGGAACTACAAATAATGAAACGACAAATAATAGTTCTGCTGGTGACACTACAGCTGGGGAAAATGCAAGTGCAGAAGGAGAATCTGAAAGTGCAGCAGAAGATACAAAGGTAGATGTCTATAATACAATCTTTCAAGATAATGGCTATGTTAAAGATATAAAGGCAAGTGATCTAGTTCAGTTATACGATTATAGTCAACTAAAAACAATTGCAAAAGCAGATGTGGAACCAACTGAGGAAGAGGTTCAGGCTACAATTGATGAACAGCGTAAATTATTTGCTACGACAAAACAAGTAACCGATCGTGCAGTAGAAGATGGAGATATTATCTGTATGGATTTTACTGGAAAAATTGACGGTGTAGAATTTGACGGTGGAAAAAGCGAAGATTATGTTTTTGATCCAAATTATGATAATTTTATTGATGGATTTTATGAACAAATTATTGGACATACACCAAGTGAAGAACCGTTCGATATTCAAGTAACATTTCCAGATCCGTATGAGAGAAACCCAGACTTGGCAGGAAAAGATGCAACCTTTACGATTGTATTAAAATATATTGAAGAAGATGAGCTTCCTGAATTTAATGATGCATTTGTTCAAGATACATTGGGAGCAACGGTTACCGCAGAAGAATACCGCCAGCAACTGAAAGAAAGCATACAGAGTGATAATGTGTTAGAGTATTTGTATGACAAGGTTATTGCGGAAAGTACAGTAGAAAATATTCCAACTTCGATTACAGATGCATTAAGAGCGATTGTAGATGATACAAGTATGCAGCAGGCGGCAGATGCAGGCATGGAATTGGAAGAGTTCTATGAACAAGTTGATCCAACGGGAGAACAACGTGAAAATCTTTGTGCGGAACAGGCAAAAGTAATTCTTGTGATTCAGGCAATTGCAGAGAAAGAAGGTATCGAAGCAACAGATGACAATGTACTGAGTTATTTTGGAAGTGAAGATACAAGAGATGGATATGTAGAATATTTTGGTAAGGGATATTCCTATTCGGGAGCACTTCCGATTCTGACAATGCAAAAGCTTGCAGAAAATGTTACGATAGAATAAGTCAATAAGTAAAAAACAGAATTTTATACAAAAGATAATTTTGCTTTTGGAAAAAATTATTTTAACTTTATCAGGAAAGTTTTCGGCAAGACTTCTTTGACCTAATTTCCCTTTATTAAGGGTGGTCAAAGATGAATTGCCGCTTTTTCTATCAGCCATAAAAATAAGATCAAACTATGGCTCTGAAATATATTAAAGTAAGAAAGAAAAATGTTGCAAAGGAGGATACTTTATGAACTTTATATTTATTTCACCACAGTTTCCAAAAACTTATTGGAATTTTTGCGATAGATTGAAGAGGAATGGAGTAAATGTGTTGGGGATTGCAGATACTCCATATGATCAGTTGGACAATAAGGTAAAAAATTCTTTGACAGAATATTATCGTGTCTACTCTTTAGAAAACTATGATGAGGTTTATCGTGCAGTTGCATTTTTTGCCTTTAAATATGGGAAGATTGATTGGCTGGAATCAAACAATGAATATTGGCTGGAACAAGATGCGAAACTCCGTACTGATTTTAATATTAAAACAGGAGTACAGTCGGATGAGATTTGGGCATTTAAAAGTAAGTTTGCAATGAAGAAATTTTATGCAAAGGCAGGTGTTCCAAGTGCAAAATGCCATTGGGTCACAACGCTGGAAGAAGGGCTAAAATTTATCCAAGAAGTAGGATATCCAGTTATTGTAAAGCCAGACAATGGAGTAGGAGCTTCTGATACGCATAAGCTGCATAATCAAGAAGAAGTAGAGCGATTCTATCGCAGTAAGCCAGGAATCCAATATGTAATGGAAGAATTCATCAATGGAAATATTTATTCGTATGATGCAATTACAAATCAAAATGGAGATCCACTTTTTGAAACAATGACTGCATGGCCACCATCCATTATGGATATTGTGAATGATGAAAAAGATTTAGCCTACTATGTAGGAAACGAAATTCCAGAAGTGCTGCGTGATATGGGAAGACGTACAGTAAAAGCATTCAATGCAAGAAATCGGTTTGTACATATGGAGTTTTTCCGTTTGACAGAAGCAAAACCAGGAATTGGAAATGTTGGAGATTTTGCAGGGCTAGAAGTAAATATGCGCCCAGCAGGAGGATATACACCAGATATGTTTAATTATGCTGGAAGTTTGGATGTATATCAAATATGGGCAGATATGGTATCCAAACAACATTCGGATGTAGACCAAAACCAGAGAAAATATTACTGTGTCTATGCCGGACGCAGGGATGGAAAAAATTATCGCCATTCCGATGATGAAGTGATGTGGAAGTATGGTTCCAGAATTGTAATGAAAGAACGAATTCCAGGCATTCTTTCAGGTGCAATGGGAAATCAGATGTACACCGCAAGACTAGATTCGGAACAGGAAGTAAGAGAATTTATTCAATTTGTACAGGAATAAAGACTTTCTCATATTGAGAAGGAAAAATAGAAAAATATTTGGAAAACCCCTTGACAGGAAATTTTTTAGTCGATATAATGTCTAGAGTGTGCATGTATTGTATGCTATTTTCGTATGCAAAGACAGGACAACCGAACCTGGTGTACACGAAACAAGTAAGGATAAAATCTACAGGAGGTGAAAAGAATGCCTACATTTAATCAGTTAGTAAGAAAGGGAAGACAGACACAAGAAAAGAAGTCTACTGTACCAGCATTACAGAGAGGCTATAATTCTTTAAGAAAGAAAGCTACAAATACATCTGCTCCACAGAAGAGAGGTGTTTGTACTGCTGTTAAGACTGCTACACCTAGGAAGCCTAACTCTGCTTTAAGAAAGATCGCCAGAGTACGTCTTTCCAATGGAATCGAAGTAACGAGCTATATCCCAGGAGAAGGACATAACCTTCAGGAACATAGTGTTGTATTAATTCGTGGTGGTCGTGTTAAGGACTTACCAGGTACAAGATACCATATTGTAAGAGGTACACTTGATACAGCAGGTGTTGCTAAGAGAAGACAGGCTCGTTCCAAATACGGAGCTAAGAGACCGAAAGACGCAAAGAAATAATTAATATCACGTTTTAGATTAGTGCCGGCATTCGAACGACCCTACCTGGCGGTTGCAGGATAGATAGTCACAATTAGTTGTGATGTTGGAGAAACAAGAACCGAGCACGAACACAGTTATGTGAGTACCAGTGATTTAATTGACGAAATACTTTGTATTTCCATTAATAATTAAGGAGGGAAGTAACGTGCCACGTAAAGGACATACTCAAAAAAGAGACGTATTAGCAGATCCATTATACAATAATAAAGTGGTTACTAAGTTAATCAACAATATTATGTTAGATGGTAAGAAAGGCGTTGCTCAGAAGATTGTTTATGGTGCATTTGCCAGAGTTGAAGAAAAATCTGGAAAGCCAGCTTTGGAAGTATTTGAAGAAGCTATGAACAATATTATGCCAGTTTTAGAAGTTAAGGCAAAGAGAATTGGTGGAGCAACATACCAAGTACCAATCGAAGTTAAGCCAGAAAGAAGACAGGCGTTAGCACTTCGTTGGCTTGCATTGTATTCCCGTAAGAGAGGCGAGAAGACAATGGAAGAAAGATTAGCAAATGAACTTTTAGATGCATCTAATTCTACAGGCGCATCTGTTAAGAAGAAAGAAGACATGCACAAAATGGCAGAAGCAAACAAGGCATTTGCACATTATCGTTTCTAATTGGAAACAGGTAATTGCCTGATTTGCATAATTTTAAGGAGGAAAAAATCTTGGCTGGAAGAGAATATCCATTAGAGAG
>DVHN01000071.1 GCA_018712075.1 Candidatus Fimimorpha faecalis | reverse complement strand
TACAGCTTCTGTTCTTATTCAACTATTTTTTCTTAAATTTTGAGTCACAGCATAATTGTTTCAATACAGCTTCTGTTCTTATTCAACCCTTCTCCTGTTTTTTCTCCCGTATTTTCTAAGACAGTTTCAATACAGCTTCTGTTCTTATTCAACCGATGCTCCGGTAACTGGGAAGAAGAAAGTTGGTGGTTTCAATACAGCTTCTGTTCTTATTCAACATCCTTGTTTTAAATATTCTCCTACCTCATCATTGTTTCAATACAGCTTCTGTTCTTATTCAACACAGCACCTGCATCTGGTGGTAATCATTTACCTGTGTTTCAATACAGCTTCTGTTCTTATTCAACAGGAACATGAGCAAGGAATTAACAAGGCTCTCGACTGTTTCAATACAGCTTCTGTTCTTATTCAACTTTCTGCCCCGTGGAGGTCGGGGCAAGTGTATTTGGTTTCAATACAGCTTCTGTTCTTATTCAACCCGGTTTGAATTAGAAAAAGGAAATATTTATGGAGGTTTCAATACAGCTTCTGTTCTTATTCAACGAGGCATAAAGATTTTCATATCCTAACAAACAAAGGTTTCAATACAGCTTCTGTTCTTATTCAACGCCGTGGTTTTATCTGTGTCTTTAAGAGAATCGGTTTCAATACAGCTTCTGTTCTTATTCAACGCTACACAAAGCAAGACGGTACAAAGGTATATACAACGTTTCAATACAGCTTCTGTTCTTATTCAACGTTTTAGTTATCGGAGATGCTGTTCCAATTCCTTGTTTCAATACAGCTTCTGTTCTTATTCAACCATCCATTTTTCAATATTCTCTTTAAATACAATACAACAAAATTCCTATAAAATCAAGCTTTTTCTTTATTTTTACCAACCGAAGCTATTAACATGAACAGTTTTTATAAAATCTTCTTTTTTTTATATTTTTCAAGGTTTTCATGAATCTCATAAGAATTGGGGCTGGTAAATTATATTAATTAATTTTTTTAATTATATTGCAGTTCTCTACATTTCAAAAATCTAAGTATCATAAAAAAGTAAATTATTAGTTACTTAACTGTAAGTATAATATCTATTTTTTCTCTATAGAATTAAGTCTTCTCCTGTTTGTTTATCTTTTTTTCCTAATAGTTCTTCTCCGAATACATTATCATTCATTAATTTTATAATACAAATAAAATCTTCTTCCTTATCAATTGTTTTATTTAATTCTGTTCTTAACTCTATTAATTTTGATGGAGTTATCTCTCCCCTGAATACTGAATATTGAAAATGAGATAAATATTTTTTACATATTTTAAACACTTTCTGAACTCTTTTTTCATTAACATCATAAAAAAGAAATGCATAATTATAATTCATTTTTTTCATTTATAAATTTTCACTTCCCTTCTTTTAAAGAAAACGGTATAAATTCCTTACCTTCTAAAATAAATTTAATTAATTTATAACAGTCAAATTTAATTGCAGTTCTATAACTTATTTTTCTTTTAAATCCTTTATGCAAGAATACACTTTCTATTCTACTTTCAAAAGCCTCTACAAAAATTTTTCTTCCTTCTTCATTCAATAAACAATAATTTAATTTCTTCTCAAAATGTTTTTCTACTTGTATTTTTCTATTATTTACCAGATCAAAAATTGTCTTATATACAATAACTGGTTTAAATATTTCACTAATATCCAAACTCAATGAAAATCGACTTTCAGAAGGTTCATGTAAAAAACTAATTCTTTGATCCAAATGAGTACGATAAATAGCAGAAATTGTTTTTGTATACAATAATGTATTTCCAAATGAAATCATCGCATTAATAGGATTATCTGGAGGTCTTTTCACTCTCTTATTCATTATAAAATCATCTGGAAGAAAATATTTAAAATTGGAATAAAATCGTGCCCATGCTTCTCCTTCAATGGCCATTAATTCTGGTATTTGTTTAGAATTTTCAATACGTAGTTTAAAATCACTTCTTAACCAGTCAATTGTATCCTTTACTTCTTTTTTATCATGTTTATAATAATGATACAAGACTTCTACTAAATTCTCACCAATTCCCTTTACAATCGCCTTGGCAATTACCATTCTGGAATTTTCGAATGCTTTCACCTGTTTTATTAATAATTTTCCACTATTGTATTGATTCCTTGGATAAAAACTTCCACTATATCCTTCATAATAATTAAAAAAATGAATCACAATATTATTCTGAGCTAAAAAATCTAATAATTTACTATTAATTGAAACTTCGGAAAGACAATAAATTTCTTTTACATTCTTTACTGGTATATAAATGTTCTTTTCATTTTTTCTCAAACAAAGAGAATTATCTTTCCTTATCAATTCTCCTGCTGACATAATATATTTTGTACTTCCCATACACTTCCTCCTTAAATATAACAATACTCATAGTAAGCACATTTTTTACAATGAGACTTATTGATTGTATCTGGCAAATTATCACTATTAAGCAATAACTGTATTTGTTCAATAATATTTTTTAATTCTAACTCTATTTCTTCATTTAATTCATAGATCTCTATTCTTGAATGTTTCTTATTTTTTTCTACAAACTCTAGTTTTCCCTTCCGAATTATTCCCTTTTTCTTTAATATATACAGGTAATAATATAATTGCCATTTACAAGCTTCTTCATCTGCATCTGATTTTTTTATTTCTGTTACATATTCTTTTGTCAATCGATCTAAACGTATGTTTTCTAAAGCAATTTCTGAATTTTCTGTCTTTACAGATCGTTCTTCATGCAAAGCCTTTCCTGTTTTTACAATTTCACTATTATCTTCTAAATTAATACGATTTCCATGTAAATAACACTGTCTTTTACAATGAAAATAATAATTAACTAGCGTGCCATTTATTCTCATATATTCCTCCTTATATTTCTACGAAAGTAATTCCATTTTCTTGTAATAATTTCTTATTTATTTTACCATTTAAAAAATACTTTTCTCCCTCTTGAATTGCATATAAATCTCCTATACAATCCGAATAATTTAAGTCTATGTTTTTTTGAACCTGATAAATAAAATAATTCATTTTACTCCTAACAACGGAAAGTTCATATTGTTTTCTAGCATAATTCATTTTCCTATCCAATAATAAACTCTTATATTTATTCCAACACTCCCATCCATCTAACTTTTCTCCATTCTCCAAAATAATAATTCTTGATAAATAAATAGACATATTCCAATTATCTTCATCAATTAATTTCATACGTTCTGCAATTTTTCTGAACTTTCCGTTTGCTACATCCTCTTCAAAAAAGTCCTCTAAATTATTTTCATTTAACCTTTTATTATAAGATTGCAATTCTCTTAAAATAGGTAAATAATATTGTTCAAATCTTTTATTTTTCAAAATTTCTTGTTGTTTTTCTTCATACAATGTAAATTTTTTATTGATACGAATATCGTCTTTATAAATTCTTTCAGCGTCATCCAAATTAAAAAAATACGCTACTCCTTCCCTTTTACAAGATCGATTAATTCTTCCTAAAAACTGTTCTTCGCTATCTAATTTAGAAATATCTTTATATCCAATATCCATATCAATATCAACTCCAGCTTCTATTATCTGAGTAGATATCAATAGAATGGTTTTCCCATTCATTTGAGCAATCTTAGAAAGCGTATTTTTTCTTTCTATTATATTGTCGTCTCCCGTTAAACAATAAATTTCTTCAAATATCTGTTTATTTTCATATGCCATTTGAAAGAATGTATAAGCCGTATCCTTTTTTATAAACTCTAAAAGAACTTTTTTCCCATTTGGAGTATTTTCACAAATATAACTATAAAGTTCCTCTATTGTTATCTTTTCCTGTAATAATTTGTAAGATATCTTAACTCTATCTTTAAAAATGGGATCATTAAAATATTTTTCTCTATTCTTAACTAAATAAGTTACATTATTTTCTTTACCTGTCAAAACTTCTAAGTTCGGCAATGTTGCGGACATTATAAGGACTCTTATATTTAGTATCTGTGCAAAGACTTCCAAAAATATAATTATCTCAGACCATATTTTATTTTTATAACTTTGTATCTCATCTAAAACGATAACACTATTAATTAATTGAGAAAAACCAAAAACGGATTCTCTCCGATTACTAAACATTGTTTCAAACAAAAATACATGTGTGCTCAATAAAAATGGATAATTCAAAAACTGTCGATCTAATAAAGCTTTTTGATAACAACTATCTTCCTCATTTTTTCCTTTATTATAATAATCTTTTTTCATAGGTGTTATAGAATTAATAACTGCTATCTTAGAAAAAATATTAGAATTTTGTCCAAAAATCTTTTCTAGCGATTGGTAGTTCTGCTCTACTAATGTATTAAATGGATAGATATACCATATTTTTTCATATCCTTCCTTCACCATTTGAACACTAAGATTTACTGCACAATTACTTTTTCCGCTTCCTGTAGGAGCTTCTAAAAATAATATAGGATCTTTTTTATGTTTTTTCCATTCTTCTTCTACATCTAAAAATAATTCTGTCCTTAATTGATTAATATCATTTTTGGAAATGACATTATTCTTTTTCTTATAATCCCTGATCTTTTTTGTTAATTCTTGTTTCTCATAATGCTCATATAATACTTTTTCTTCACATAACTGTGTCTCAGTTATTAGATTCGTTTCATATTCGGCAGTAGCATAATAATCTACAGTTGTTAATATAGAGTATAATAATCTTATATAAGCATTCATTATAATTTTCTGTTTTCTTGTTGTGTTTTTCATTCCATTCCTATAATATTTTGAAACAACTAAAATGTTTGTACTTGAAAAAAAGAATGGTCCTTTATAAATCTCATACGTATTTTCATCAAAATATTGAACTAAATATTCTGCCTCTCCACCTTCTTCAAAAGATTCAATGAAAAATTCTAAATCGGATAAATCTCCATGATGTCTGGAAATAATATAGGAATTTATAAACAAAAACATTTTCATCTTTCTCTTTGTATTTTTTTCACATTCTAGTTTATCTAGCTTTTCACATAAATAATCTAAATAGATAAATGCAGAAAGAAAAGAATGATTTGCTCCTTTTAATACACTAATATTTGAAAACTTAAGATCATTTTTCATCTTTTCTTTCTGAAAAAGCGGATTTATTTTTCCCACATCATGTAACTCAATTATAAGCTGCACGGCATCAAAGAAAAATTTTTCAACTTTTTTATCACTTTCAAAAAAGTTTTCGAATATTCGTTGTAACGCTTGTTTACTCCTATTATATTCTTTATAGTATTTTAAACAGCACTGCAAATGATCCAACAGACTCTCTTTATTTTTTTCTTCTTCATTTTGAGGACAGTGTGCATACAACGGATATTGTAAATCAATAATTGATTCAATTTGCATATTCTTCTCCTATAAATAATGATACAAAACAAAAAGTACTGTAAAACGCTTTGATATCAATATAAAATCCATGGTTAATTACATTGAATATTCCATTTTACAGTACTCTTCCTCCTAACATGACCTCTTATATAAATGATATTTTCTTGCCATCTACATCATAAACTTCTATTTCATGTGATATAATCGGAAAATTAGTAAATATTAACTTTTCCATTAAATACATCTGTGTATCTTCATTCAGTCCGATTGGTAAATACTCTGAATACTTAAATGGAGTTATTACATCGCAATCTTCATAATCTATTTCAAAATATTTTTCTGGAAATAACGAATCCATTTGTTGTATCTCATTACATTTTACTAAACAACATTCTAAAATTTTAGGGTATAAAATTTCAGCTGGATGATCATTACTTCCCAAATAAGGAATATATACTGATTTTCGAGATAAAATAGATTCTTTAATTTTTTGTGCTTCATCTCTATCTATTTTTACATAAATATCCCATTCTGGGTTTTCCAGCCATTGCTGTTTTATAACTAAGTTTCCTCCTTTTTCTGTCGAAGCATATCCCACGGAATTATTAAATACCTGTATCTTTTTATTAATATATCCTTTTGTATTCTCTTTTGGGACAATCGCTACCCCTATATCAGCAAGTTTGCGATAAAACTCAGGATATGGATGTTTATCATTTTTTTTCCATTGACTATATCCGCCGTATCCCAGAATAGCACCGAATATTCCAAGCAAAACCACTTTATGTATATTACCATATGTAAAATAATAATAAGTATTCACTTCTGGCATTTTGAAAAAGGCAGTTTTTCCTTTTAAGGTAAATTTTAATACCTCCATATTATAATACCTCTTTCTTCGTAATGATATTATAATATTTTATATTTTCAACTCCTTGATCTCTAATTTTTGTTGTATATGGATTATAATAAATTTCAATACATTTAATCCATTCTTTACTTTCATTAAATAATTGTGGGGCATTAATTTGAATCATATTATACGTAATTCCATTTTCTGTTACTCCATCTTTTTCAAACTCAATATATTCTGACAATGTTGGTAAATAAAAATCTTCTTCTGTCTCTACAAATAATGCAAATTC
This sequence comes from Candidatus Fimimorpha faecalis, assembly GCA_018712075.1. Lineage (GTDB taxonomy): Bacteria > Bacillota > Clostridia > Lachnospirales > Lachnospiraceae > Fimimorpha > Fimimorpha faecalis. The sequence continues at coordinate 5,344 of DVHN01000071.1, read as the reverse complement.
ATTTTCACATCCTACTTTAGAATTTGTAGCAAACGAAGTAGCTGCTGTAATTGCAGTCTGTTTAAAAATCTCATAATCTTCCTCTGTATATCCATCGGTTACACCTAATTCTTCAAATTCTTTATAAGCTAATGAATTAATCGTAAATGGATAAAAATAATGAGCCTCGTTACTTACGATTTTGGTTCCAAGCGTAGAATTTTTTGCTTCCTCTTCCTGCTTTTCTCCGTCTTGAGATTTTTTTGCTTTTTTCTCATTTTTTTGAACATCTTTTGGATCTCGAAATGGAGACAAAATCGATTGTTCTTCTGGAGTAGTATCTTTATATTTATTAAATCCCTGCCCAATTTGAACCGCTCCAGTAATCGAAATATTGCTTCCTTCTTCTGCAAACGTCGCTCCAAAATTTTTTACATCAATTGCTGAAAATAAGTTTTTCAAAATTTCTTTTGAGTCCTTACATTTCTTTAAATCTTGTACTCCATAAATTTGTTCATAACGCTCTTTTAACGTTTTAGGAATCAATGTCACTTCACCTTTTTTATCCGACAATTTCATAGATTTAATATAAAGTACTTTCTTTCCCTGGTTTTCCCACATTTTTTTCATTGGATATTTAAAAGCTTTATCGCTTCCAAATGTTGTACCATCTGATGTTGTCTTTGGGAAACCTGAAAAATCAGCATTCCAATTTGCCATAATCGATGAAATTCCTAGTACGCCATAAACTCGTTTCTTCATTCCCATTTAGTCTTCCTCCTCTTTTTTATATATTACATTTGACGCCGTTGCGCCCGCTATAATCATCTCTTTATTTACTTTTCCATTTGGACGATATAACATCAAATGACTAAATAGCGATTTGACTCTCCAGTCCGTGTATGATATATCATAAGAATATTTTTGAAACAATGTACGTAATTGCTCTTTAATAACTTGATCATTTCCAGCACTTAAGTATATGTTGATAAAGGACATTGGTTTTTTAGCAGAACGGCTTTTTCCAATGAGGAAAGAAGCCATTTGTCCCACTCCAAAATAATATTCTTCATCATTTTTAAAATCCCAATCTTGTTCTTTCATGTAGCGAAACATATTTTTTTCAATCTCATTCATAAGTATCTCCTTCTTTTGATTAGAGTTAAAATAATCTTCCAGTGACCACTTTAAATTTAACTGGTGCTTTGTTTTCGTCCAGTTTCCTTTTTTAAATGAATTTTTTATCAGTTCCCAGGCACTTGCAATTAAAACGGTACTTATATCCATATCTGTATTTTTATAAAACCATGCAAATAAACGTTCTCTGATTTCTACAATTTCTCGAAATACTATAGGGTCATTCTTTGGTATATCCTTCGGTTCTGTGAAATAGTTTGCCATTAATCCTTTATTGAAAAATACTTCATTTATAAGGTTTTCCAAGTCTTTCCTTTTTGTAATACTTCCATAATTCTGACTTTCTTTGACTTCCAATATTTGTTTATAAAGGAATGCTGGTCTTAAATTCGGATTATAATAAACTACCACATCTACATTTTGTATTTCTACTTCTTTTCCTTTTTTTATCCTTATATAGTAACCATAAAATCCAGAACCTGGATATTCCTTGCTTTTATAAGCACGAATTTTATTTTTTTCTATATCAAAATATACATCATACTTTCCCTTTGCGGCAAATCCTTCCAAATAGTCATAAAATTTCGATTGTAGTAAAACTTGTTCTCGATCGAGTAAGAATGGTGCTTTGTTTTTTCTCGACATATTTCCTAAATATGGTTTTTTTCCATTCATTTGTAAATTATTATTTGGCAATCCTAATATTTTTCCATCATGACCATCGGTATTATATTTATTATTATTATAAATATTTGGAATGAAATACCTCGTTCCTTCTTGTATAAACAATTGTTTCGTTTTATTCCAATCTGGAAAAACGAAAAATAGTTTTAAATAGTCTTTTTCTTTTGAAGGCTTTAATATTTTAAATATATGTGTATTAATCCATTCTTCAATCGAATTAATTAAATCAATATCAGTTTGTCCACATAATTTTTCTGTTTCCTCATAAAGTTTTTTTGATTCAGGAGATCTCCCGTACTTTGTGTTTAAATTTCTAAAGACATCATAATATTTTTTTATAATATCAACTGTTAGCGCTCCGTTAAATAAATTTTCCTTCTTTACAAAAAACGATAAGTAATTATTGGAATGAATTTTTTTTGCACGATCCAATGCCTTATCCATATCAATTAATTTGCTATAATAGTCCAAAAAACATACTTTTTCATAATAAACATTCATTTCTCCTTCTACTCTTTCCTGTTTTTTATCGTAAGTAATATCAATTGGTTCCATCATCTCCCAATTATCTTTTTCTATTTTAATTATAAAGTAAGTACCATCTTTTGGAATATAATTGTCTAACACAAATTTATCACTATTTTTTTCTAATTCCCTCTTAAATATCTCAACACATTCCCAAATCATAGCATTCCTTCTTTCTTAATCACTTTTTACGTTAATAAATCCATAACCCCTTTGATTCATTGTTCCTAATCCTGTAGCTTGTGCCATATAAGCTAATAATTGGGCATTTGGATGATCAGATATTTGTATATCTACCTTGTCCCCTAATAAATGGATTTTTTTATATTTAATTTTGATGGGTACTTTATTTTTTAATTCGATAAGTGAAAAAAATAAAAAATCCTCTTCAAAATCTTTTTCTACAAATAATTTATACTTTTTAACTAGATTTATTTTAATTTGCTCTCCAAACTCATCAAATGACATATTATCTCTCCAGTAACCATTTTCACTTCCTTTTATAATCAATGGTGTTAAACTGTATATCTTACTAATGTGCTTTTTAGGAATAATTTTCACTTCACAAATAATTCCTTTCATATAAACATCTTCATATCTTGGCAGATTTTCTACTAGATACTCTACTAGTTTAATATTAAGTGTACGAATTATTATCTGATAAACTTCATATTTTTTATAAGTACTATCCTTTGGCAAAGGAAACGGCGCACAAAATGAATATTCCTTTAATTTATTTTCTATATGATAACACTTCCATTTTTCATCTTTCAAAAGAGTTCTATCGATACAGGATGCGACACGTATCAATACATCTTCTCTCGAAATATCTTTCAAAAAACATATTTTATACTTTAGTTCAAAAACTTTCATCTTTAAAGCACTCCTCACCTATATGGCGATAACTCTTGCTATTTCTGTGATCTCCTCCGAAAGCAGACAACCAGTTCTTGCTCGATCACATTAATGTACAAAACATAAACGAGTTATCTCCATAATTTTATTTATTAATCATGCAAACATATTTCTTCGATATTTTACCATTTTCAAAGCCTAAATTAGTTGTTCTAAAAACTAATCTGCCATTAAAAACATATTGTATATACGTCCACCTTTCATTATATAATTTGCACATTTTTTTGTATATATTATTTTATTTTATATTTAATATATATCATCTACTTCTTTTTTTGTCAATAGTTTTTGTATATTTTTAACCTGTCTTTAGAAGTTAACACTATATTTTTTCGAAGTATAAAATAAAACGCCCTTCTTTCGATGAATGAACCAATCATCAAAAGTTAGAGCAAGTTTCATCAAGTAAAAACCTAGACTGGACTTTATTTTAACCAGGAAGACGGATTTCTCTTCCTAATTTTTGACAGCATTTTACATAAATATAAATAAAGCACTTGCGTTTCACCTAAATTAATGTTATAAAAATATTATAAAAATAAAGCAAAAGAGAACATTTTATGGAGGACTATATGGCTAACAATTATACCTTTGATGATACGATTCCTTTGGCACCGTTAAAGATTGCGGCACTCGAAAGCTGTCATGATCTAGCCCAAGAGGTTCATAAGTATATTCTTAAGTTTCGTAAAAATGATACAAAAGCTTTAAAAAAGAAAAACTCTAGTCTGGCCTATCGTGGCTATGACTGCGATTCCTATCTTTTAAATTTTCAGTGCTCTCGTTTTGGTTCTGGAGAAGCCAAATGCGTATTAAACGAATCTGTACGTGGAACGGATTTATTTGCCATGGTTGATATCACCAACTTTAGTTTAACTTATAAAGTATGCGGACACTTAAATCATATGTCTCCCGACGACCACTATCAGGATTTGAAACGTTTAATCTGTGCAGCATCTCCTGCACGCCGTATTAATGTAATTATGCCATTTTTATATGAAGGACGCCAGCATAAACGTTCTGGCAGAGAATCTTTGGACTGTGCTCAGGCTTTAGAAGAACTTGTAAGCTATGGTGTTTCTAACATTATTACCTTTGATGCTCATGATCCTCGTGTACAAAATGCAATTCCACTTCATGGTTTTGATAATTTCACTCCACCATATCAATTTATCAAAGCACTTTTACGTAAGGAAGAAGATTTACAAATTGACAAAGATCACCTTATGATTATCAGTCCAGATGAGGGAGCTATGAATCGTGCTTCCTATTTTGCCAATAATCTTGGTGTAGATATGGGTATGTTTTATAAACGTCGTGATTACTCTGTAATTGTAAATGGAAAAAATCCAATTGTAGCCCATGAATTTCTAGGTGGAGATTTAAGAGGAAAAACTGCTATTATCGTAGATGATATGATTTCTTCTGGTGAAAGTATGTTGGACACCGCAAAAGAATTAAAAGAACGTCACGCCACAAATGTAATTGTCTGTTGTACATTTGGTCTTTTCACAGATGGATTTGAAAAATTTGATGAATTCTATGAAAAAGGTTATTTTGATTATGTAATAACAACTAATCTGAATTATCGTACTCCACAGCTACTGCAAAAACCTTGGTATATTGAAGCAAACATGAGTAAATTCTTAGCTGCCATTATCAATTCCTTGAATCATAATGTATCATTAGAAACGGTTCTTTCTCCTACAGAAAAGATCCAAAAACTTGTAAAAAAACATAGAGAGCATCAAATGAATTCGCATTCATAAATGTCACCATAATAAGTCCCAGTGTAATCTATAACACTGGGACTTATTTTGCTTTCTAATCTATTTATTTTTAATAGTAGAATGTACATACGATTTCGGTTCCACCCATATTAGAGTTAATATTCGTGCAAAGTGTTTCGGTATTTCCTTTTTCAAAATTTATCCATTTCTCTGCTTTTATCCAAGTCCATTCTTTGCTTACTCGAAATAAGTTCTCACCCTTTCCAGTAATACAAATTCCTGTTTCATCTTCCTCTACCCCTTCTACTTTCCAATTGCAAATCTGTTGAAATATCGCTGATTTTATCACAATATTGACTTTATTCGAGTTCAGA